>NZ_JBQCWN010000002.1:0-125847 GCF_051957355.1 Neisseria sp. P0018.S001
ATGTTGTCGTCGCCGGCAACGGTCACGGTGGAGCCGAGTTTTTCGATATTGGTGCTGCCGCTGTCGCCGTTGAAGGTCAGGCCTTTGCTGTCAACGGCGGTTTTGGCATCTACGCCTTTTTGGATGTTATCTTTAGTGCTTTGAGCGAGATCGATACTGTAATTAGTTGTGACTGCGCCATCGGATGCAGTTGTGGTATTAGAATTCAAATTCAAAGCATTGGAAACTTGTACCGTTGCTTTATCTGCGCTGACGGTATAAGTGGTTTCTTTGCCTGAAGTTGTTTTATTAACGTGCGTGTTGCTGCCTGCCGCTACATTGGTTGTGGTTTTGGCATTATTGATGGCATTGGCTACATCGCCGGCAGTCGCTACACCGGCAGTCGGTGCGGACACTGTGCCATTATTATTGACAGACAATGTGCCTTGAGTGACGTTGATTTGGACTTTTGACGCATTCTCGCCATCGGTAACTGCAACGGTCGTCAAGTTGCCATTAGCGTAATTGACGGTACCGTTGTTATTGATACGGGATTTGTCTGTACCGTTTTGTTGGATATTGTGTCCAACATTGTTCATCACTGTGTACAGTTGGCTACCATTAACTGCATCGGTTGAAGTGGCGGAAATACGGCCTGCGGCAACATTGTGAATTTGGCGTTCATTGCCTGCGCTGCCTACAGAAACCGCGCCTGTTTTAGCAGATGAAGAAGCTGAATAGCTGACATTGGTCGTCGCACCGCTATCGTTTTTGAATGTTGCATTTTTAGCTGTTGCATCAAAATTATTGGCAGTGCCAACAGCACCATTGCCCAATGCAACAGAGCTACCAACCGTAGTCGTCGCACCATTACCCAACGCAACTGAATCGCTTCCAGTCGCTTTTGCATTATTACCGCCGGCAAAACTATTCTGCCCGGCAGCTTGGGCTGAGGAACCAATAGCGGTGGAATAAAGGCCTGAACTGTTTGCCTGCTTACCAATGGCGATAGAATAAGCTTGCATTGTCTGCGCCTGATGACCAATTGCAACAGAATCATCACCGACTGCATTTGACAAATAGCCCATTGCCGTACCGTTATTTTGTGCTGCTGCCCTTGCACCGACAACAGTTGCATTTTCGTAGTTGGCTCTACTGTGAGCACCGACGACTATAGAGTAATTGCGATCATTTTCTGTGTTCAAACCTATGGCAATAGAGCCTGTACCGCGGGAATTGGCATTAGAGCCTAAAGCCACGGCTCCCACAGTTCCTGAAGTTACAGTTGCATTTGGGCCAACGGCAACAGAAGACGAACCAAGTACGTTGGCATTATGGCCCAAGGAAACACTACCCGTCGCACCTGTACTTGTTGCTGCATTTGGTCCGATGGCAATCGAATTGGTTGCTTTTGCGCCATCATTATTCCAGTTTTTCGTACCGTCAGTTTTGCCTTCTTCTGACTTAACAGAAAAATAACGAACGCGTTCAAGCGCATTCAATACGCCATAAAGTTGAGAGCCGTTGATGGCATCAGTAGAAGTAGCAGAAATATCGCCAGGGGATACATTGATAATTTGGCGTTCGTAACCTTGAGAACCAACAGACACAACATCACCGGCATCGGTAGTTTGACCGCCTGCCCAAGTGTAGGTTACACCCATAATTTCGCGTTGAACGTATGCCCGACCTTCTTTATCGGTTTTAGAAGCCGTACCCAAAGCTACAGAGTTCAGCAAAGTTGCTTTTGCACCTGTACCCAAAGCTACACCGCCAAAGGCAGTGGCCTGAGATTTGGTACCGATAGCCAGAGACAAATCGGCAGATGAATTAGACTGCACACCTAATGCAACAGAACCTTGACCGGCAATAGTATTACCATAAGAACCGTGATTCATCGTATCACCAGTCATCTCTTTATAAATATCACGCAGACTTTTACCGCTCAGCGTATATTCACCGGTCTTTGCACCTTTTTCATTATATTTGATGAATTTATCCGTTGCATTGCCAGAATATCGAGTACTACCTACCGAATCTAAATCATCACCACCAATAGCAACAGATGAATTACCATTAGCCAAGACATTGCCGCCAACCGCAATAGATTGGTCTCCCTTTGCCCACGCACCCTCACCTCAGGTCTGCCCTGTGGATCAACACGGTTACCTGAACCAATAGCAATAGACTGGGTTATCTTAGAACTACTTGAATCGCCTACTCGAGCCGTATTACCAATAGCAATATTATTGTGCGTTACATTCACATTCATAATATTTTGCGAAAGAACTCCAGATGCACGTCCAATAGCAATCGTACCAAGTCCGGTTGCATTCGCGTCTGCACCAAGTGCAATAGCACTTGATGCTGCATTACCCGAAGCTGGAGAATTTGCCACTGCACTTTTACCGATGGCAATGGTATTTCCAGTTTGAGCTTGGGCTGAATTACCTATGGCGATAGACTCACTTTGATAACCCACTGCATTGGTACCGATTGCAATGGCATTTTGCGCATTGGCTGCAGCCTGACTGCCGCTGCCAATTGCAATGCCGTCTTGACCTCTTGATGTGCTGGATTGGCCCAAAGCCATTGAGCCTATACCAAATGCTTGCGCCGAATTACCCAATGCTGTTGTGTTCGTATTATTGGCAAGAGCATTCTTACCTACCGCTGTCGCTTGCGTACCATTTGCTTTGGAATCTGCACCCAATGCTGTTGAATCTGCAGAAACAGCATTGGCACTTTTACCTATCGCTGTTGCATTTGAACTACTTGCACTTGTATCTGCACCCATCGCAACAGCATGATTTTGAGTAGCTTTGGCATTTGTACCAACAGCAAGGCTGTTATTATGTGTTGCATTTGCACTCGTACCTACCGCAACTGCACCATTAGCCGTAGCATTGGCTGATGCTCCTACTGACAGGGCACCAATACCGGTCGCTGTTGCACCACTAACCGCAGTAGCACTGGTCGGAGGATCAACCGCAATTTTTCCTTGTTGAGCAGTTGCCGCATACGAATTACCTGCACCCAAAAGAGCTGCCGAAATTACTGTCAATCTGAAAACTGTCGCAATACCATTTTTACCGGATTCGGCAGATACATCTGTACTGTTTTGTTCTGCGGACGATTTCACACGGCCTTTGGCTAATTCGGACGTTACAACGAAAGATTGAATCGTACGGTTCCAAACGACTTTAAATATCTTATTCATTAGTGTGTCTTTCTCTTTTTATGATGAGTAAAAGCGTAGGCGTGAGCATGACGCTACTTTAAAAAATCTATTGCGGAGGATTTCCCTGCAAAATGCTTGCTTCGAGCTGACGTTTATTGTCACTTTAAGACGAAATTTAGGTCTTTCACTATCTCGAAATGAAATAGTATTTCATACTTACTAAATATCCGCTAGTCAGAAATATCAACCGATTATCTTTAATTTCTAAATGAAATTACGGCTTTCAACCAAAAAACCAATTATCAAAAGGGCTCCAGCCATGTTTCTATTGATAAGCGGTTTGTTGTATTCCATTGACAAGTCATAAGCAAGTACAGTAATCATGCAACTCATATGCCAATTATTTAAAATATTATTTATTAAAAAACGAAAGAAAAAGGCCGTCTGAAATGTTTCAGACGGCCTTTAATGAAATGATATTGAACAACTACTTACATTGAATAATTTGGTTTTTAAGCTATCAATAAAATCGGCAATATGCTTTTAATACATAATAGAAAGAACACGCATATCCCTACTTATACAAACGCGGGTGGTTTTACAAACCGAATACGGCAATATCGCCCTTGCCTTGACGAATCAGCTCGGTACCATCGGTCATATCGATAACCGTCGTCGGCTCAGTACCGCACCAGCCACCATCAATAACCAAATCAACAGCATGCTCAAGACAGTCTCGGATTTCGTATGGATCGGTCAATGGCTCGTCGTCTTCGGGCAGCATGAGGGTGCAACTTAAAATAGGTTCGCCCAATTCTTGCAAAAGCGCCAAGGCAGTAGCGTTATTGGGAACACGCAGGCCGATGGTTTTGCGCTTGGGATGAAGCGTGCGATTGGGTACTTCTTTGGTTGCCTGCAAGATAAAGGTGTAGCTGCCGGGCGTAGCTGCTTTAAGCTGGCGGAATTGGGCATTATCTACTTTGGCGTAAGTACCCAATTCGCTCAAATCGGCACACATCAAGGTCAGATGGTGTTTTTGATCGATTTTGCGGATTGTGAGAATGCGCTCCATCGCGGTTTTGTCGCCTAGTTTGCAACCCAGCGCATAGCAGGAATCCGTAGGGTAAACGATGACACCGCCACTGCGGACAATATCGGCGGCTTGCTTGATGAGGCGGTCTTGGGGATTATCGGGATGGATGGCGAAAAATTGTGCCATGTTTTTTTCCTTATCATTCTAATGGTTTGTTGTTTGACATTTTAAAACTTATTTGGCCGTCTGAATATTGGATTTCCACCACAATGAATGGATTTAGCCTTAGCTACAACACGGCTGACCCAGTGATCCTTATATATAATTTTGATTTACCGGCCGATATCGAAAGTCAATTTAATACACTATATAATGCATTATTTTGTTTGAAAGTCATCTCAATGCCTGCTTCTTCCCTACCTTCCCGCCACTTGTCTGTCGCACCTATGCTTGATTGGACAGACAGACACTATCGCTTTATGGCGCGACAAATTACACGCAATGCTTGGCTTTATAGCGAAATGGTCAATTCAGGCGCAGTAGTTTACGGAGATAAAGACCGCTTTTTGAGTTTCAACGAAGGCGAGCAACCGGTAGCTTTACAGCTTGGCGGCTCAGATCCGCATGACTTGGCAATCGCTACCAAAGCGGCTGAAGCGTATGGCTATAATGAAGTCAACCTAAATTGCGGCTGCCCCAGCCCACGCGTTCAAAAAGGCGCTTTCGGCGCTTGCCTGATGAATGATGTAGATTTGGTGGCAGATTGTTTGAACGCGATGCAGGATGCAGTTGAAATTCCGGTGACGGTCAAACACCGCATCGGTGTAGACAGACAAACAGAATATCAAGTCGTAGCAGATTTTGTGGGAACATTACACAAAAAAACAGCCTGCCGCACATTTATCGTCCATGCGCGTAATGCTTGGTTAGACGGTTTATCCCCGAAAGAAAACCGCGAAGTCCCGCCACTCAAATATGAATACGTCTATCGCTTAAAACAAAATTTTCCCGACTTGGAAATTTTGATTAACGGCGGCATCACCACCAACGAAGAAATCGCCGAACATCTGAAATTTGTCGATGGGGTCATGATCGGGCGCGAGGCTTATCATAATCCAATGCTGATGCGCAATTGGGATGTACTGTTTTACAACGACACACACGCACCAATCCAATACGCAGATTTAGCAGCTTGGCTATACGCATACAGCCGCGAACAAATCGCCTCAGGGCGCGGCACCATCCTACGCCACATCGTCCGCCATGCACTGGGCTTGATGCACGGCCTAAAAAATGCCCGCACTTGGCGCCGTATGCTCTCAGATGCCGCTTTGCTGAAAGACAACGACGGCAGCCTGATTCTAGACGCATGGAAAGAAGTCGAACGCGCAAATATTTGGGACTAATGCCATATCGTTCGAATAAATGAAAGGCCGTCTGAAACATCAAATGATGTTTCAGACGGCCTTTTAAATTACAACAGACTGCTAAAGATATATTCATTTCTCTTTGGCTACTATGATGATTAATTCATCGAATAAACCCAACACATAATCTAAGCATAAAAAAATGCGGCCTAAATAGGCCGCATTTACTTTGCTTCGTCTTTTCAGACGGCCTTTTCAGGCCGTCTGAAAGTCAGATTACCATTGGTAACCAACTGCTGCGGTAGCACCGAAGTGACCACGTGAGTTGCCGGAAGCAGTACCTTTGATGATCCAGTTACCACCATCGGAGATGCTAGAGAAGCCGACAGCGTAACCGGTTTCACCGCGGTAGTGACCGCCACCGATAGCCAGCATGCTCTTACCTGGCAAGTAAGCTTGTGGCAGACCGGCAGTAGCCAGAGCTTGAGCCACACCTGCGCGGGCGTTGTTGTCAACCTTGTTCACATTGCTGTTCACATCGCCGAATTTTTGGTTCAGCTGGTCAACGTTAACTGCATCGGTACCTTTCTTACCTGGAGCAACATTTTGGATAGTAGTATTGCCGGCATCGATACCACCTTGGTTGATGGTTACAGGACCTGCTTTCAGTTCGTTAGTAGTAACACTGTTAACGGTCAGATCAGGGTTCATGCTGACTTTCAGCGCATCGCCGTCTTTCTTAACGAAGATGTTTTGAACTTCTTTCTCTGAAGTCTTACCGGTTGCTTTGTCGAATACTTGAACTTTAGTACCCGCATCACCTTTAATCTGAATAGTGTTATTCAGAGGTTTGGAGATAGAGCCATCAGTAGTACCAGTCTCGTCAACCAGACCGAAGGTGCCATCAGCATCTTTACCGTCTTTACCGTCTTTACCGTCTTTACCGTCTTTACCATCTTTCACGGTTGCAGTAGAAGTAGAGATGACTTTACCGTCTTTATCGAAGTTGTTGATAGTGATGGTAGAAGTACCTTTAGCTTCATCACGCTCAACTTTACCTTCAGCAGACTTACCGTTGTCACCGGTATCACCTTTAGCTGCAGCTGTACCATCTTTAACAATGGTAGTAGTGGTATTACCTTCGCCATCAGTGATGGTTACAGTGTGAGTGCCGTTGCCGTTGTCTTTAACTTCGGCTTTAGCATTCTTACCGTCTGCACCAGTTGCACCGGTAGCGCCAGTTGCACCGTCTTTAACGATAGTAGTAGTGGTATTACCTTCGCCATCAGTGATGGTTACAGTGTGAGTGCCATTGCCGTTGTCTTTAACGTCGGCTTCAGCGTTCTTACCGTCGGCACCAGTTGCACCGGTAGCGCCAGTAGCACCGTCTTTAAGGATGGTAGTAGTGGTGTTACCGTTACCGTCTTTAATGGTTACAGTGTGGGTACCGTTGCCGTTGTCTTTAACGTCGGCTTCAGCGTTCTTACCATCGGCACCGGTTGCACCAGTTGCGCCGGTATCGCCTTTGGCACCAGTTGCACCGTCTTTAAGGATGGTAGTAGTGGTATTACCGTTACCGTCTTTGATGGTTACAGTGTGAGTACCGTTGCCGTTGTCTTTAACGTCGGCTTCAGCATTCTTACCATCTTTAATGATAGTAGTAGTGGTATTACCTTCACCATCAGTGATGGTTACAGTGTGAGTACCGTCGCCGTTGTCTTTAACGTCGGCTTTAGCATTCTTACCATCTACACCGTCTTTACCGTCTTTAACGATGGTAGTAGTGACTGAACCGGTATCAAGATCAGTAACAGTGATTGTATGGGTACCATCACCATTATCTACAACTTCACCTGTGATGCTGCCACCTTTTTCACCAGTGTCACCTTTAGCGCCAGCGGCACCAGTGTCACCTTTTTCGCCTTTTTCGCCAGCAGCGCCGGTATCACCTTTTTCGCCTTTTTCGCCAGCGGCGCCAGTGTCACCTTTTTCGCCTTTTTCGCCAGCGGCGCCAGTGTCACCTTTTTCGCCTTTTTCGCCAGCGGCGCCAGTGTCACCTTTTTCGCCTTTTTCGCCAGCAGCGCCGGTATCACCTTTTTCGCCTTTTTCGCCAGCGGCACCTGCGGCACCAGTGTCACCTTTCTCGCCTTTTTCGCCAGCGGCGCCAGTGTCACCTTTTTCGCCTTTTTCGCCAGCGGCGCCAGTGTCACCTTTCTCGCCTTTTTCGCCAGCGGCGCCAGTGTCACCTTTTTCGCCTTTTTCGCCAGCAGCGCCGGTATCACCTTTTTCGCCTTTTTCGCCAGCAGCGCCGGTATCACCTTTTTCGCCTTTTTCGCCAGCGGCGCCAGTGTCACCTTTTTCGCCTTTTTCGCCAGCAGCGCCGGTATCACCTTTTTCGCCTTTTTCGCCAGCGGCGCCAGTGTCACCTTTTTCGCCTTTTTCGCCAGCGGCGCCAGTGTCACCTTTTTCGCCTTTTTCGCCAGCGGCGCCAGTGTCACCTTTTTCGCCTTTTTCGCCAGCAGCGCCGGTATCACCTTTTTCGCCTTTTTCGCCAGCGGCACCTGCGGCACCAGTGTCACCTTTCTCGCCTTTTTCGCCAGCGGCGCCAGTGTCACCTTTTTCGCCTTTTTCGCCAGCGGCGCCAGTGTCACCTTTCTCGCCTTTTTCGCCAGCGGCGCCAGTGTCACCTTTTTCGCCTTTTTCGCCAGCGGCGCCAGTGTCACCTTTTTCGCCTTTTTCGCCAGCGGCGCCGGTATCACCTTTTTCGCCTTTTTCGCCAGCGGCGCCAGTGTCACCTTTCTCGCCTTTTTCGCCAGCGGCACCTGCGGCACCAGTGTCACCTTTCTCGCCTTTTTCGCCAGCGGCGCCAGTGTCACCTTTTTCGCCTTTTTCGCCAGCGGCGCCAGTGTCACCTTTTTCGCCTTTAGCGCCTGCTGCGCCAGTAGCGCCGTCTTTACCATCTTTACCGTTTTTACCGTCTTTTACGATGGTAGTAGTGACTGAGCCAGTACTTTCATTGGTAATAGTGATGGTATGAGTGCCGTCAGCGTCATTATCTTCAACTTCAATATTGTAGTTGGTGCCGTTTTCTCCAGTGTCACCTTTTTCGCCGGTATCGCCTTTAGGACCAGCAGGACCAGTATCGCCTTTTTCGCCTTTAGGGCCAGCAGGACCAGCATCACCTTTTTCGCCTTTAGGGCCAGCAGGACCAGCATCACCTTTTTCGCCTTTAGGGCCAGCAGGACCAGCATCACCTTTTTCGCCTTTAGGGCCAGCAGGACCAGCATCACCTTTTTCGCCTTTAGCACCACCACCTACTACGCTCAGGGTGTATTCGTTAGTGCCGTTTGAAGTCATTTTCAGACCTTCACCAGCGATCAGTTTCAGGGTGTTATTGGCATTTGATTTAGGATCGTATCTGTATGTACCTGCAGCTGGTGAGCTACCGCTACCATCGTGGCCTTGGAATACAAATGGATTCAGATTTTCGATGCGGCTTGCTACGGCGAACAATTGAGAGCCGTTGATTGCATCGGTAGAAGTTTGAGAAATACGGCCTGCGGCAACGTTTTGGATTTGACGTTCTTTACCTGCAGAACCTACAGACAATACTGCGCCGTTATTTAAACCGCTGGTTGCGCCTGCGAAACCACCGTAAGTGTAGCCGCCAACAGTACCACTGTTGGTAGGTACGAAGTTGCTGGTTGTAGAACCGTTACCCAGAGCTACGCTGTTTTCGATAGTAGATTTAGCTTCAGTACCCAAAGCCAAAGTGTTTTTAGCTGTTGCTTGAGCATCGTTACCCAGAGCAGTTGCATAATCACCACCATTGGCTTTAGCACCACGGCCTAATGCAATCGCTTGCGTAGAAGCAGCGTTACTTTGTACACCCAATGCTACCGCGTATCGAGCACCTGCTTTAGCAGCAGGACCGAATGCAGCCGCAGAAGTACCATCAGCTACGGAACCACGACCGATAGCTACGTCAGAACCTTGTTTCGCTTGAGCGTCGCCACCCAATGCTAATGCGCCGTTTTGCAGGGCTTGGGCGCGCTCACCGACAGCAATTGCTACGATACCAGTTGCTTGAGCTTCTGTACCGACTGCGATTGCCGAACCGGCATTGTTTACTGAGCCTTCCGCATTAGTACCGGCAGAAGTACCATTGGCTTTCGCACCATGGCCTACTGCAACGTCGGAAGCTTGTTGGGCATTTGACTTAGAACCTACTGCAATAGAGTTATTACCAACTGCTTGAGCAGCTTCAGCTGCCTCCATTGAACCACCAACTGCAACAGAGTTTACACCAGCAGCATTAGCCGATGTACCACCAGCAAAAGAGGCCGTACCGCTTGCTTTAGATGCTGCACCAACCGCAGTCGCACGTTCAGCAGAGGCTGCTGCATATCCACCCAATGCAGCTGCCGCACGACCAGAAGCATTAGATTGAACACCAACCGCAATGGCATTATCAACACTTGCAGCAGCGTTCTTACCTGTTGCAACCGTATTGGCTGCAGATGCATTTGCATTAAGACCAACAGCTACTGCTGCGGTACCAGGACCTTTATCAGCACCAGCTGGTACTTCACCACCAGCTTTTGCATTTTGACCAAGAGCAACTGCGGAATCCGCACTAGCGCTAGAGTATGAACCGATGCCAACAGATTGAATACCAATGGCTTTTGCTGACGTAGCCATAGCAAGCGCGTGGTCTTTGCTTGCTACAGTGTCTTTACCAATAGAAACAGTATTAGTCCACTTGGCAGTAGCATTTCTACCAATCGCAATTGAGTGTTGATGTGAGGCAGTTGCGTTAGGGCCTACAGCAACAGCTTCGCGTCCGGCAGTAGGGTTTGGCACATTATTTGGCGCAATATTAACTGCATCATTAGTACCTAGATCCGTACCAGCAATTGCACCGTTTGACACCGCCAAAGCACCTGCCGCTGCAACTGCAGCAGCTACGGCTTTACGCTTGTCAGAAGCGGATTTTTTGCCGTGTGCATGGCTGATTTCGGAAACCGCGGTCCATGTCTGGGTCGCGTGGTTCCAAATGACTTTAAAGACTTTATTCATATCGATTTTCCTGTAAGGGGTTTGATTTCTTTTGGGACGTGTTGCTCGGCTGTAAACTGCCTGTCCACACATTTGCCGCATTTCAGAGTTTCCCCTTTATGATGCGGTTTCATGCCGTAATCTCGTGTATGCAATTCCCGTGCCAAAAGTCTACACTCGGCCGAATAGCAGCTAAAAGCCTGTTTTATGGGATTTTATGCTGATACATTTTGGGAAGCTTGTGAAGTTTGGGAAACGATGTGCCGTTTTTTGTCAGCTTGTTTCTTAACAAGTCACTTTTTGTCAACTTCCTTCAATGCATTCGGAATCCTTGTCCAAATTTTATATGCGTTTGGTTTCGCAAATCAACTCTTCCGATAAAGTGTTATTTTTTCGCTCTCAACGGTAATCCCCGTTAGATTTACTTGTTGCTTTATTTAAACGCTTTTTCTAGCTATTTGATTTTACGTTTTTATTCTTAAACAATAATGATTATTAAATAATATATGATTTAGATAGTTTCTATTGTAATAGATTTGAATATTGGATTTATTTAGGTAATTAATGAAATTTGTATTGAAAATTGGTTTGAAACGTGTAATGGCTTTGCATAGCCTGTTTTTAGACGGCCTTGACCTTTCCTAACATATAAATAGTGCGCAAATGACACGAATTTATGCGCTATTAAGCCGATAGATAACATTAAAAAGGCAAGTGTAAAACTTGCCTTTACGTTTGGGATTTGTTTGTTTCCTATTGTAGAAAACCATGTCGTATTTCAGACGGCCTTACCAACGGAATGTTTGGGTTACGCCTGCGGAGGCGCCGTTGTTGCCGGCATAGCCGTAGCCGCCGGTATGACTGGAAGCGCAGGCGGTAAGTGTGGCGAGGGCAAGGATGAGGAGGATGTGTTTCATGTTTCTTGCTCTGAGGGGGTTAGCTTTAGACTTGGGCGGCGTTGTGTTGCTGCATAAATCGGGCTGGCTGGGGTTTGGTTGCTTTGTCCTGATTTACAGTTAGGCCGCTAAATTGTTTGATGATTGAAAAAGGCCGTCTGAAAACGGGTTTCATGATATTGAAACTTTGTTTTCAGACGGCCTTTATTTTATATCAGCTTATTAGTGGCGGAAATGACGGATGCCGGTGACGACCATGGCGATGCCGTGTTCGTCCGCTGCGTCAAAGACTTCTTGGTCGCGCATGGAGCCTGCTGGATGGATGATGGCTTTGATGCCCTGCTCGGCAATGACATCTACGCCGTCACGGAATGGGAAGAAGGCATCGGAAGCGGCACATGCGCCGTTGAGGTCGAGATTGGCATCTTGCGCTTTGCGGGCGGCGATGCGGGTGCTGTCCACGCGGCTCATTTGGCCTGCGCCGATGCCGTAGGTTTGACCGCCTTTACCGAAGACGATGGCGTTGGATTTGACGTATTTTGCGACGTTCCAAACAAACATCAGGTCGTTCCATTCTTGCTCGGTCGGTTGGCGTTTGGAGACGACTTTCAAATCGGCACGGCTAATACGGTGGATGTCGGGGGTTTGTACCAACAGTCCGCCGCCGACGCGTTTGAGTTCAAAGCGGTTGGCACCTGCTTCAAGCGGCACTTCCAATACGCGCACGTTTTTCTTGGCTGCGGCGATTTCGAGGGCCTCGGCGGTGAACTTCGGCGCCATGAGGACTTCCATAAATTGGTTGTCGGTAATTTGTTTGACGGTTTCGCCGTCGACTTCGCGGTTGAAGGCGATGATGCCACCGAATGCGCTGGTGGTGTCGGTGGCGTAAGCGAGTTTGTATGCATCCAAGGTATTGGAGGCGATGGCTACGCCGCACGGATTGGCGTGTTTCACGATCACGCAGGCCGGCGCGTCAAAGGATTTGACGGCTTCCCATGCGGCATCGGCATCGGCGATGTTGTTGTAAGACAATTCTTTGCCTTGCAGCTGTTTGTAGGCGGAAAGGCTGCCTGCGGCGGGGTAAATATCGCGGTAGAATGCGGCGCGTTGGTGCGGGTTTTCGCCGTAGCGCATGTCTTGCACTTTAATCCAATTTTGGTTGAACTGGCTTGGGAATTCGCCGATTTCGGGCGTGCCGCTCAAGACGTCGTCTGAAAGCGAGGTCAGGTAGTTGGAAATCATGCCGTCGTATTGGGCGGTGTGGCTGAATGCTTTGCGTGAGAGGTTGAAACGGGTTTTGTCGCTCAATGCGCCGTTGTTGGCTTCGAGTTCGGCGGCGATGGCCGGGAAATCGGCTGTGTCGGTAACGATGGCGACGTGTTTCCAGTTTTTCGCGGCAGAGCGCACCATGGTCGGGCCGCCGATGTCGATGTTTTCAATCGCGTCTTCCAGTGTGCAGTTTGGTTTGGCAATGGTGGCGGCGAAGGGGTAGAGGTTGACGCACACGAGGTCGATGTTACCGATGCCGTGTTCTTCCATCTTGGCGACGTGTTCGTCCAAATCGCGACGGCCGAGGATGCCGCCGTGGATTTTCGGATGCAGGGTTTTCACGCGGCCGTCGAGCATTTCGGGAAAACCGGTATAGTCGGCAACTTCGATAACGGGAACGCCTGCATCAGCCAAGAGCTTTGCTGTACCGCCGGTAGAGAGGATTTCAACACCGAGCTTGGTCAGGGTTTGGGCAAATTCGACTGCGCCTGTCTTGTCGGATAGGCTGATCAGGGCGCGTTTGATGGAAGACATTTGGATTTCCTTTGTTGAAGGTTTAATCAGTATGGGATGAAATTTCAGGGCGGTATTATCCTCCAGTTTCGCATTTTTAGCAGTAGGTTTTTGCAAATATTGTTAACAATTTTATTGTAAAAGGCCGTCTGAAATTTGGTTTCAGACGGCCTTTTGCTTTTGCCTATTTAAATCCCATTTTCTTTGCCACCCATACTGCGCCTGCCATGCCTGTACATCATGGCATGAGTAAGGCAATGGGGGCGTAGGTAAGCTGGCATTTGTGCGCGGCAAGCGGTCGGTTGTAATACTTGGCAATGATTGCCTGTACAGTGGCTTTGTCGTTATCGGGGGCAGCCGACGCCAAGATAGGGCAGGCAAGTACAAGTAGGGAAATAATGCGTTTCATGGAAATTTTCCCAAAATGTTTTATTAAAAATGATACTGCTGACTTGAGGCCGTCTGAAACCGTTTTCAGACGGCCTTTTTATGTTTGTTGCTCACACGTGTCAGCATACCGGCGACAAAAGTGGACGCAATAACGACGGTAATGCCCATCGCAGACAGGGTACTTAAATGTTCGCCCAAAATTAACACCGCCATGATAACGCCGATGACAGGCTCAAGCGAAATCAGCAGGCCGGAGACGTTGGCAGGGACTGTGTTCATGCCTTTGTTCCACAACAGATAGGCGAGCCAGCTACAGCCAATCCCCATATACAAAACCGACAGCGTACCGCCCCATGACCAATTGATTTGATAGCTGTCTGCCAACACCAGCGAAAACGGCAGGCACAACACCGCCGCCACCGCCATGGAAGCCGCGGTAAATGCAGGCGCACCAATACGGACAATCATCTGCTGGCTCGGACGTATCACGCCTGCAAAACCGAATCCTGCAAGTAAAATCAGCAAACAGCCGAACCAGTCAATCGTACCGCCTTCTTCTGCACCGCCCATGACCATCATGCCCACGCCGGCAAACGCCACTGCGCAGCAAATCCAGTGGTAAAGTTTGGCTTTGTCGTTGAAGAAGAAATGACCGACAAAGACCACCAGCAAAGGCTCCAACCCCACCATGGTAACTGCGCTGGCGGCGGATGTATATTTCAAACCGATAAACTGGAGCATCAAAACGACAACGTAGTTGACAAAGGAAATCCACAACAACGGCTTCCACTCGCTCCGCGGAATCCTGCCTAAATGACGACGGCACGACGGCAGCACCATCAATGCGGCAATCAACAACCGCGCCTCAACCATCAGCGCCGGGTCGAGCATCTCGTAGGAATATTTGGCAGCGATAAACGAGCTGCCCCAGATTAACAGTGCGAGTATTTGGTAAAGCATGGTTCAACTCATGGTAAAAAAATTAATCGTTTCTTCTCTGGTCTTCAGACGGCCTGAAGCCTTTTCAAGCTGTTTTTATTTTGATTGTGTCAGCGAATCCAAAAATATCTAAGCAATGGATAAATGACATGGCCGGTTCTTTCATTATAGGCAGGCAGAAATATCCGCCCTATCTCCCTATTACAACAAACCATGCTGCTGCAGCTTTTTACGCAGGGTATTGCGGTTCAACCCCAAAATGGCCGCCGCTTTAGATTGGTTGCCGCCGCATTGTTCCATCACGCAAATCAGCATCGGCTTTTCAACTTGGTGCAACACCATATCGTACACGCCGCAAGGTTCTGTACCATCCAAGTCTTTGAAGTATTGTCGTAAGTTTTGTTCAATACATTGCGCAATGTCAGTCGTCGTTTGATTCATCGTGATGTCTTTCTTTGAGTTTGTTTTTAAATAGATTTATTTTTTAGATGATAAGGCCGTCTGAAACTCTTCAGCTTTCCCGATAGTGACACACCCAGCGGTCGGTTTTCTCCGAAAGCGTCTCAAGATAGGCGGCAAGGGTGTCGTATTGTGCTGCGGCACTGTCCAAGCGGTTGATGTCCCGGCGTGTTTGTTCGCCGTCGGGCATTTCGTCGATGTACCAGCCGATGTGTTTTCGGGCGATACGCACGCCGGCAATTTCGCCATAAAATTCATGCATGGCGCGGATGTGATTCAAAATGGTGGCGTTGCATTCTGCCAAGCTCAAGGCCGGCGGCAAAACGCCGTATTCGGCGTAATGTTTTAAATCACGGAAAAGCCACGGCCTGCCTTGTGCGCCGCGCCCTATCATGATGCCGTCGGCGGCGGTTTGCTTGAGGACGGCAGCGGCTTTTTGCGGCGAAATAATATCGCCGTTGACCCAAACGGGGATGTTCAGACGGCCTTTGGTTTCGGCAATCAGTTCGTAACGCGCTTCGCCTTTGTACATCTGTGTACGGGTGCGGCCATGGATGGCAAGGGCTGCGATGCCTGATTCTTCGGCAATTTTGGCGATGGTCGGCAAGTTTTGATGTTCGTCATGCCAGCCCAAACGGGTTTTGAGGGTAACGGGTACGTCCACCGCATTTACAACGGCTTTCAAGATTTCGGCAACCAAAGGCTCGTTTTGCATCAACGCGCTGCCTGCCTGCACATTGCAGACTTTTTTGGCCGGACAGCCCATGTTGATGTCAATCACCTGCGCGCCCAAGCCGACGTTGTAACGCGCAGCTTCCGCCATCTGCTGCGGATCGCTGCCGGCAATCTGCACGGCCACCACTCCGCCCTCGCCTTCAAAATCGTTGCGGCGCAAGGTTTTTTTGGTATGGCGCAAGCTCGGATCGCTGGTCAGCATTTCGCATACCGCCCACCCTGCGCCAAACTCGCGGCAAATCCGGCGGAACGGTTTGTCCGTAATGCCTGCCATGGGGGCGAGTGCGATGGGGTTGTCAATGAAATAACCGCCGATGTGCATGATGTGTGCGCCAAATTGAAAGGGCTGAAATTGTACAATTTTTAAGCAACTTTTCCAATCGTATTTACATGTTGCACAATGAAAAAGGCCGTCTGAAACTGAATTTCAGACGGCCTTTTCAGCCAAAACATTTAAATAAACAGCATGACCACCATCTGCACTGCTGTCTGAATCATGGCAATAATCGGCCAAATCAGTTTGGCCAGCAGGCCGGTAAACAAAAGAATCAGGATAATCCATGTACCGTATGGCTCGATTTTACGGAACTGCATGGACTGCTTGGCGTTAAGGAAGGTATCGAGAAAAATACCGCCGTCCCAAGGCAAAATCGGAATCAGGCTGAATGCGACCCAAATCGAGTTCACCATCACGCCGTAACCGGCCATCTGCACCAACGGCGCTTGATAAGACTCAGGCACATACGCGGCAAGTACGACGACAAAACCCCAAAAGAACGCCAAAATCAGATTGGCAATCGGACCTGAAATCGACACCCAACGCCACGCGCGGCGCGGATCGCGGAAATTGCGCGAATCGATGGGCATAGGACGCGCCCAGCCGAACAGAAAACTGCCAATCATCAGACACACCAGCGGCACGACAATCGTACCGACAGGGTCGATGTGCGGCAGTGGATTGAGGGTCAAACGCCCGAACTGCTCGCCGGTATGGTCGCCCCAATACCGCGCCGTATAACCGCGTGCCACTTCGCGCACGGTAATGGCCAACAACACGGGCAATACTGCCAGCAAAAATACGCCTAAATCAAAATTTGCAAACATGGTTTTCCTTATCAAATATGCCGTCTGAAAACAAAAATATCCTTAAATATCCTTTCAGACGGCCTGAGGCTTTAATCGTCTTCTTTTTTATTCGAACTGAAAAACTCTTTCAGCTCTTTCCAAGTAATGCCCTTACCTTGCGGATTCAATTTGAAGACCGGTTTGCCGTAATTGCTGTACACACTGTCGCCGATAATATTAATGGCCTTATGTGTGCCGTTGATTTGCATATACATGCGGGAAGCCAACATGCGGCCTTTGCGGTCGAGATAATAGTCGACAACAAGATTGTTACCGAATATCCGCTGGACGCTAAGTGGCTGGTTATCACTTATGTTGACAGACATACTGAAAAATTCCCGCGCATTTTTATAATCTTCTTCTGTTGACCCTGGTTGAGGCGTTTTCTGTAATTTCGACAATTCTTCATCAAAAGCCTTAGCCATTGCCTTCATTACGACAGAATCATACTCCGGTTTCATGACATGACGTACACGATAGCGTGCATGGTTTGCCTTACCAAAGGCATCCATTTCTTTAAATACATATGCATCGGCAGGCATAGCCTTATTGGCACTCAAAAAAGCACGTACTCCCGCCTCTGCAATATGATCAAAAGGCACGCCTTTCGAATCACCAATTTCTTTCAAACTCAATTTTAAAGGTTCTTTGATTAAACGTTTACCGATTTTCTCATCGGTGTACACACTAATAATGGCAGCAGCACTGGCAGGCGGATCCATATAAATTTCCCATTTTTCCGCATCCAGTTTCATAGGAAGTTTGATACTAAGTTTTTCATTGTGGTTGTTGATGGCCAATTCAGGAATCATCTCAAACTGACGCGTTGATAGGTCAACAGCTACCTCATAATTCAGATGAACCCCTTCCATGTAACTGGATATGGCAGGATATTTATCCAGATAATCAACGGCAACTTGTGCGATATTGCCGTCCGGCAAGGCATCAAGCATTGCATTGCGGAACTCAGCCTCTTCTCGTTCAGAAAACTCCTGCTTCAAAGCAGCGTCGTCTTCTTGAGCAACCTCCATAGAGGCTGCCTCCTCCCCCTCTTTGGCTTTGGCATCCTCTGCTTTCGCTTCGGCTTTCTTTTCCACCTTTTCATCTGCCAATACAGCTTCAGCCAATGGGCTGATATATACTTGAGAGCTGCCTGTGATGTTAAAGCTGTGGTCTTCTTTTAAAATACGGTCATTGGAAATCGACATGACCTCGTGCGCGGTTTTGTGATCCAAATTACTGCACGCGCTCAAACCAAATGCTGCAGCAATGGCCAAACCAATTATCTTCTTCATTCTGCCCAACCTTTTTGATTAAATGATTCCGTTAGCACAATTTAACACAAGGCACCGATTCCATAAAGGCTTTCAAACAGCATGATTCATTGCTTCTCGCTATCATACCTAATTCAATCGCCCTATCTATTTCAAGCCTAAAGGCCGTCTGAAACTTCAAATCCAGTTTCAGACGGCCTTTGATTTCCTATTTAAAATGCCTCAGCTGTTTTACAGGCTGTAATACATTTCAAATTCCAGTGGATGCGGCGCCATGCGGATACGGCGGACATCTTCCTCTTTGAAGGCGATGTAGCTGTCGATCCAGTCTTTGCTGAACACGCCGCCGCGCAGGAGGAATTCGTGGTCGGCTTTGAGGGCGGCCAGTGCTTCTTCCAAAGAAGCGCAAACGGTTGGCACCAATGCATCTTCTTCCGGAGGCAGGTCATACAGGTTTTTATCGGCAGGGTCGCCCGGATGGATTTTGTTTTGAATACCGTCCAAACCGGCCATCAACAAAGCAGCAAATGCCAAGTATGGGTTGGCGGTCGGATCAGGGAAACGCGCTTCGATACGGCGTGCTTTGCTGCTGTTCACAGACGGAATGCGGATGGAAGCGGAACGGTTTTTGGCGGAGTATGCCAGTTTGGTCGGCGCTTCAAAGTGCGGCACGAGGCGTTTGTAGGAGTTGGTGGACGGATTGGTAATCGCGTTCAGGGCTTTGGCGTGTTTGATGATGCCGCCGATGTAATAAAGGGCGGTATCGGACAAACCGGCATAGCCGTCTCCTGAGAACAGGTTTTGACCATCTTTCCAAATGGATTGGTGAACGTGCATACCGCTGCCGTTGTCGCCCATAATCGGTTTGGGCATGAATGTAGCGGTTTTGCCGAAGTTGTGGGCAACGTTTTGAATCACGTATTTCATGTCTTGGGTTTGGTCGGCGCGTTTAACCAAAGTAGCGAAACGGGTACCGATTTCCATTTGGCTGCCGGTACCGACTTCGGCGTGATGGACTTCAACTTCGATGCCGAGTTCTTCCAAAACATTGACCATGGCAGAACGCAGGTCTTGGCCGCAGTCAATCGGCGCAACAGGTGCGTAACCGCCTTTGACGGTCGGACGGTGGCCGGTGTTTTGACCGTCCATGTGCAGGCCGCTTGACCATGCGCCGCTTTCGGAAGTGATTTCGTAACGGGTTTTGTGCATGTCGGTTTCAAATTCTACGCCGTCAAAAACGAAGAATTCAGGCTCGGGGCCGAAATAGGCGGTGTCGCCGATACCGGAAGATTTCAAATAGGCTTCGGCGCGGCGTGCGATAGAGCGGGGGTCGCGGTCATAGCCTTGGCCGTCGGCCGGGTCGATAACGTCGCAGGTAAAGACAACGGTGGTATCGTCGTAGAAAGGATCGACGAAGGCTGTAGACGCATCGGGACGCAACTGCATATCTGAAGCCTGAATACCTTTCCAACCGCCAATGGACGAACCGTCAAACGCTTGACCGTTTTCGAACCATTCTTCGGGATCGTCGAGGACGATGCGGGCGGGGATGGTAAAGTGGTGCTGCTTGCCTTTGGTATCGGTAAAGCGCAAATCTACGAAGCGGGCTTCGCTTTCTTCAATCAGTTTTACAGCGTCTTTGATGGACATCTTCAGCTCCTGAGGGAATGGGTTTAAGTTGTTATTCTACCACGGTAAGGCCGTCTGAAATACATCAGGGCACCCGTTTTTACGCAATGAAATATAGTTTCAGACTGTTTAATTGTCAACAATTTTACATTACGCTTTCTTAACATAAAGACCGCTATAATAAGCACTCTTTTCTTTTATTTCTGCAGAATCTGTTTTATGAACAATACCCCGCGTTACGCCGTTTTCGGCAATCCCGTTGCACACAGTAAATCGCCGCAAATCCATCAACAGTTTGCGCTGCAAGAAGGCGCGGCTATCGAATATGGGCGCATTTGTGCCGAAATCGGTGGTTTTGCCGAGGCTGTTGCGGCGTTTCGCGCCGAGGGTGGGCAAGGTGCGAATGTAACTGTTCCGTTCAAGCAGGAAGCTTTTGCGCTGGCGGACGAACATTCCGACCGCGCTTTGGCTGCCGGCGCGGTCAATACGCTGGTGTGGTTGGAAGACGGCAGAATACGCGGCGACAATACCGACGGTATCGGTTTGGCCAACGACATCACACAGGTCAAAAACATTGCCATCGAGGGCAAAACCATTTTGCTTTTGGGCGCAGGCGGCGCGGTGCGCGGCGTAATTCCTGTTTTGAAAGAACACCGCCCTGCCCGTATCGTCATTGCCAACCGTACCCATGCCAAAGCCGAGGAATTGGCGCGGCTTTTCGGCATTGAAGCCGTCCCGATGTCGGATTTGAACGGCGGTTTTGATATCATCATCAACGGCACATCCGGCGGCTTGAGCGGTCAGCTTCCTGCCGTCAGCCCTGAAATTTTCCGCGGCTGCCGCCTTGCCTACGATATGGTTTACGGCGAAGCGGCGCAGGCGTTTTTGAACTTTGCCCAAAGCAACGGCGCGGCCGAAGTTTCAGACGGCCTGGGCATGCTGGTCGGTCAGGCTGCCGCTTCTTACCATATTTGGCGCGGATTTACGCCCGATATCCGCCCTGTTATCGAATACATGAAAGCCCTGTAACCATGTTCCGCATCATCAAATGGCTGATTGCCCTGCCCATCGGCATCTTCATTTTCTTCAACGCTTATGTGTACGGCAACATCATTACCTACCGCGCCGTCGCCCCCAGCAAAACCGCCTTCATGTCCATGCGCATGAGCCAGTTTGCAAAAGAAGGCCGCGATGTCGAGCTGGATTACCGCTGGGTGCCTTACGACCAAATTTCCGTCAACCTCAAAAAAGCCCTGATTGCTTCCGAAGACGCCAACTTTGCCGAACACAGCGGCTTTGACTGGAACGGCATTAAATACGCCATGAAACGCAATAAGCAAAGCGGAGAAGTCAAAGCCGGCGGCTCGACCATCAGCCAACAACTGGCGAAAAACCTGTTTCTCAACGAAAGCCGCAGCTACATCCGCAAAGGCGAAGAAGCGGCAATTACCGCGATGATGGAAGCGGTTACCGACAAAGACCGAATTTTCGAGCTGTATCTGAACTCAATCGAGTGGCACTACGGCGTATTCGGCGCGGAAGCTGCGTCCCAGTATTTCTACAAGAAACCTGCCTCCGCCCTCACCCGCCAACAAGCCGCCAAACTCACGGCGCGCGTTCCGGCTCCGCTGTTTTACGCAGACCATCCTAAGAGCAAACGGATGCACAACAAAACCAATATCATCCTGCGCCGCATGGGTTCGGCAGAATTGCCCGAAAGCGATATGGATTAATTAAAAAGGCCGTCTGAACATTTCAGACGGCCTTTGTTTTTAGGCTTTCTCTTCCGGCTCAGGTACGTCAAACACTTGGCGCAGGTAAGCGAGGAAGGTGTTGTTGGTGGTCATGGTTTTGCCCGGGGAGTCGGAGAGCTTGGCGACGGATTGGCCGTTACACTCGACAAGCTTCAAGACAATGTTCAAAGGCGTGTGTCCCAAGTCGTTGGTCAGGTTGGTACCGATACCGAAACTGGTTTTGAAACGGTCTTTGAAGTATTGATGCAACGCCCATGAACGCTCAATATCGAGGCCGTCTGAAAAGGTCAGCATTTTGGTGCGGCTGTCGATTTTGAGTTTTTTGTAATGCTCGTAGGCTTTGTCGCCCCAAACATAAGGATCGCCGCTATCGTGGCGCAGGCCGTCGAAGAGTTTGGCAAAATAAAGGTCAAAATCGCGCAAGAAGGCATCCATGCCGACTACGTCGGTCAGTGCAATGCCGAGGTCGCCGCGGTATTCGTGTACCCAGCTTTCCAGCGCGGCTTTTTGGAAATTGCGCAAACGTACGTCCAAGGCTTGGAAGGCTTGGAGGAACTCATGCGCCATGGTGCCGATTGGTGTGATGCCGAGTTTTTTGGCCAGATAAACATTGCTGGTACCGCGCACGATATCGGGAGCGGCTTCTAATAAGGTACGGATAACGTGTTCCTGCCATGCGAGGGTGTAGCGGCGGCGTGTGCCGAAATCGGAAATAAGGAACGGCGGATCATTCGGATTTTGTGTAGCCGCAATTTCTTTCAGCTGTTGCGCTTTGGCCTGCAAACGGCGCTCGCCTTCTTCAATGACGGCAGGCGTTTCCAAGCGGCGGAAATAGAGTTCGTTGACGATGGCAAGAATGAAAATCTCGAAGAACATCGCCTGTATCATTGGGCCTTCGATGCGGATGTTCAGACGGCCTTGATTGTCAGGGTTGACTTGGACAAAGCGGCGTTGGAGTTGGAAAAGTTCGAGATAATCGACAAAGTCGCTTTTGATAAAGCGCAGGCTGCGCAGATAGTCGAGTTCGTCATGGGTAAAGCGCAGCTGGCACAGGGCGTCGAGTTCGCGTTCCAAGTCTTCTTGAATATCGGCCAGCGGATACACCATCTCTTTGTTGCGGCAGCGGAATTCGTAAAGGCTGTGGGTTTGCGGGAATTGGTGCAACACGACTTGCAGCATGGTGAATTTGTACAGGTCGGTATCAAGCAGGGATTGGATAATGGGCTGATGAGCAGACATAAGCTTTCTCTGAGTAAACGTGGGCGTTGAGGTATCAATTTTAGTGGAAAAGGCCGTCTGAAAGAAACCTTATTCAGACGGCCTTTATCTTATTAATCCAGCTGCGCTACGGAAACCGGCAAAGAGCGGATGGTAGACAACATCGTGCTGGCATCTTTTTGCTGTTTGCGGAACGCGGCCATATTGGTCGGGGTCAATTTCGGCGTCGGCAGGGCGACGGTAGTCGGGTTGACCGGCTGGCCGTTGACACGCGCTTCGTAGTGCAGGTGCGGGCCGGTCGAACGGCCGGTTGTACCCACAAAACCAATTACTTCGCCGGCACGGACTCTGCCGTCGGCAGGGCTGAACGCGCTCATGTGGCCGTACAGGGTTTCCACACCGTTGGCATGGCGAATCATCACGGTATTACCGTAGCCGCCTTTCCAACCTTTGAAAATCACTTCGCCGTCGGCAGCAGCCTTAATAGGCGTACCGGTCGGCGCGGCATAGTCGATACCGGTGTGCATACGGACGGTATGCAAAACCGGATGGACACGGTAGCCGAACGGAGAAGAAATGCGCGTGTATGCAACAGGCTCGGTATTAAAGCCTTCTTTTTGTTGCAGGGACTTACCGTTTTGGTCGTAGTAGCTACCGCTTTCTTCGTCGCCTTTGCCTTGGCTGTAATAATAGGCTTGATAAGTTTTACCGTCTTTAACCACTTCAGCCGCCAAAATATCGCCAACCGCCATTTGCTGGCCGCGGAAATACATGCTGTTGTACAAAAGACGCACGGTATCGCCTTCGCCCAAGTCGCTCATATTGAACGAATCGGCAAAGATTTCTTTGAGCTGGATATACACTTCGGAAGGGATTTCGGCACGGAGCATATCGCCGATGGCGGAAGTGCGGATTTGCACGGAGCGCAGGGTCGGCATGGTTTTCATGTCGATTTCGGCATTGGAGATGCGCCATTTGCCCTTAACTTTTTCCAAAGCCACCAAATTGCGTTCCAATTCTTCATCGGTAAAGAATTGAACATCGGTCACTTGGCCTGAAGAATCGATGCGGATATTGACGGATTGGTTGGTCCGCAGGTTTTTCATGTCGAGGTTGGCATTGTTTTTCGCCATGATTTGCTTGATGTCTTCCTGGTTGACACCCATGCGCGTCAAAACGTCTGCCAAAGAGTCGCCGGCTTGGACGGCTTCTTGCGCCCAATAGCTGGATTGATAGGTATTGGTTTCCACATAAACGGCAGGCAGCTCTTCGGAAATACGCTCGACTTTGAAATCGGTCTGTGCTGGTTGAGGGTCAGTAATGGCGTATGCGGTCATGCTGCCTGAAGCCGGCAGCAGAAACGCTAAGAGGGTTGCTTTGAATCGAGTGGAATATTTGTTTTTAATCACGCGTTATCCTTAATGGGGCGGTCTGTTTTTTGAGGTTTGCAGAATGCCGGCACATCCGGCCTGCCGCGACCGCCTGCTGGTTTAAACAGTTTTGGGGATAAAGGACTTTGAGTCTTTTTTCCGATCTGAAAATCAAGTTTTCATTCGGAATGAATGAGGTCGTGTTTGAGATTGACGTTATTATCAGGGCTATTGTGTTGATTTACACCCTGTTTTTCTGAAATTTACGCCACGTATTCTAGCATGACAGCCCGTTTTTTCCAAACCGGCCGTCTGAACAGCTCTTTTTCAGGGCGTAATGGCAAGGTTCCGAAACGCATCATTTGTCGCGTAAAATAACGGTTTTTCTATCTATTTACGCTTATGAAGCTGACCCTCACCCTCCCCTCGCTCAACCGTTTTGCCGACGAATCCGTGCCTGCGCTTGCCTTACCTGCTTTTAACCGTCTTTTGCGTTACGGCATATTACGCAAAGAAACACTCAAGCCGTCTGAATTTTACGGACGCCATTTGTGGAACGGCAGCCTCATTACCCAAATGCAACGTTTACGCCACACAAGCCAAAAACGCGCGGCCGCTTTTGCCTCTCCGGTTTGGCAACAAATGGGCATGCACCATGTCAACATTATCAGCGGCGAGTTCATCGGCATCCAAAAAGAGGAGGCGCAGCAGTTATGTGCGGATTTGTCGGCGTTTTATCAAGATAAAGATTGGCAGTTCGAGCCGCTTTGCGAAAGCATGTGGCTGCTCAATATGCCGAAGATTGAAGATTGGGGCGCAGAATGTGTTTTGGATGTGTGCGGACAGCCGGAAATGGACGGTCAGGCGCACGGCCAAGATGCGGTGTCTTGGTTGGCCATGCAGACGGAAATCCAAATGTTTCTCCACACGCATCCAATTAACCAAGCGCGTGAGCAACAAGGATTGCCGGAAATCAACGGTTTGTGGCTATGGAATGATGCGGACGGTACACAGTCTGCGGATATTGTCGCCTCAGACAGCGCATGGGCGCGTTTTTCAGATACGCCCAAACTCGATGCGCCGTATGATTTAAAGGCTTGGTTTGAGATGGTTCAAGAAACAGGCAACATGGTTTCAGACGGCCTTATCTTTTTGGACGACTTGGTTTCCACCTTACAGACAGGCGATGTTTGGGCATACAAAGATATTTTGGAAAGCTGGGAAACTCGTTGGTTTGCGCCTTTATGGAATGCTCTTGCTTCAAGTCGTCTGAAAACCGTGTGCATTGCCACAGACGGCGAAAACGGCGGCACGCTGGAAATCGGCCGCCGTTCCAAATGGGCATTTTGGCGCAAAGCTAAAACGTTTAACGGATCGTGGTAAACGGTTTTAAGCCTCCAACGCTTCCAATTTGGCAGAAATTCTATCCCACACATCCTGCAACGGAATCGCTTTCAACAGACGTGTCGGATCGTTGGTGTCGATACTGTCGGGGTTGGGCAGTTCTGCATAATCGCCGGCATAAATGACTTCCGCCTGCTCGGAATACGGACGCCATTTGTCCACCCATGACGCGCCAAACAAAGCAATTTGCGGTTTATCCAAAGCAGCGGCGATGTGCATCGGTGCGGAATCGACACCGACAAACAGCTTGGCGCCCTCAATGGCCGCCGCCAATTCACGCAGGCTCAAGCATCCGGACAACACATATACTTTTCTGCCTTCAGGAATATTCAGACGGCCTATAATTTCCTGAAGCATGTATTGTTCGACAGTGTCGGGAGAAGCAGTCAATACGACATTCTGTCCGCTGTTGAGCAGAAGCTGTACGATGGCGGCATTCTTGCCGTCTTCCCAACATTTGAAATGCCAGCGCGCACCCGGGTGCAGTAACACATAATCTTCGCCGCTCCACCCCTGCTCACGCAATTTCTGCTGCATGCTTTCCCTTGCATCTTGTGCCACCCAAAGACGTACCTTCGCATCGGCCACGTCTTCCGGCTGGATAAGCGGCGCAAGGATATTCAATTGGTTTTCAACGATATGATGGCTGGTATCCAGCTCATGGTTGATAAAATCATGACAGAAACGCCACCAGAAACCGTCGCGCTTGATGCAGTCCAAACCCACGCTGCAACGGGCGCACAGTTTGGCAATTACCGCTGCGCGCCATTGGTCGGACAGGTTGAAAGCCCAGTCATAATCGCGCGCCTTCAGCTTTGAAAAAAGATTTTTCTCACACGCCAACTGCTTGAATACGCCCAGCTTCTTCCAATTTCGATCAATGGTAAAAATCTGCGCAATCTGCGGATTATCGGCAATCAGCTGCTCCGTACCGGCGTATACCAGCATATCGATTTCGCAATCGGGGAAACGGGTTTTCAGCGCATCGACTACCGGCGTGCTCAAAAGCACATCGCCATGATGGCGCAATTTGATGATCAGAATACGTTTGGGTTGGGCTAAAGACATACAAAACTTTCAGACGGCCTGTTGATTGGCTGCTATTGTAAAGCGGAAAACAGGTTTCATAAAATACAAAACAGGCCGTCTGAAAGCTATCCTGCTGATTCATCGCTATAAAATCCGCACAAGCCATGCAATTTATATTACAATCCGCACCCCGTGGTTCGAAAACCTCCCACATTAAAAAACTAAGGAAACCTCATGTCCCGCAACAACGAAGAGCTGCAAGGCATCTCCCTTTTGGGCAACCAGAAAACCCAATACCCGAGCGAATACGCGCCTGAAATTTTGGAAGTGTTCGACAACAAACATCCTGACAACGACTATTTCGTCAAATTCGTCTGCCCCGAGTTCACCAGCCTCTGCCCGATGACCGGCCAGCCCGACTTTGCCACCATCTACATCCGCTACATCCCCCATATCAAAATGGTGGAAAGCAAATCACTGAAACTCTATCTCTTCAGCTTCCGCAACCACGGCGACTTCCATGAAGACTGCGTCAACATCATCATGAAAGACCTCATCGCCCTGATGGATCCGAAATACATCGAAGTATTCGGCGAATTCACACCGCGCGGCGGCATCGCCATTCATCCGTTTGCCAACTACGGCAAAGCAGGCACAGAGTTTGAAGCTTTGGCACGCAAACGCCTGTTTGAGCACGATGCACAATAATCCTATTCAGACGGCCTAACGCACTTTTTATTGCAAGACTTTCTCTATTGCACAATCTTGCAAGGCTTCATGCCGCCTGAAAAAACTTCCGAAAGATTTCCATGTACGAATTTACCGCCGCACAGCAGAAGAAAGCGCTCTTCTGGCTGGTGCTTTTCCATATTTTTATTATTGCCGCCAGCAACTATCTGGTGCAGTTCCCCTTTCAAATTTTCGGTATCTTTACCACTTGGGGCGCATTTTCCTTCCCCTTTATCTTCCTCGCTACCGACCTGACCGTGCGCATTTTCGGCGCGCCGTTGGCGAGACGGATTATTTTTTGGGTTATGCTCCCGGCCCTGCTGCTCTCTTACGTCTTCTCCGTCCTCTTTCATGACGGCAACTGGACAGGCTGGGCATCTTTAGCCGAATTTAACACCTTCGTCGGCCGTATCGCATTGGCCAGCTTTTCCGCCTATGCGCTCGGGCAAATCCTCGATATTTTCGTGTTCAACCAATTACGCCGTCTGAAATCATGGTGGATTGCCCCTACTGCTTCCACCGTGGTCGGCAACGCTTTGGACACGCTGGTGTTTTTCGCCGTTGCCTTTTATGCGAGCAACGATGAATTTATGGCGGCAAACTGGCAGGGCATCGCATTTGTCGATTATCTGTTCAAACTCGCCATCTGCACCCTCTTCTTCCTGCCTGCCTACGGCATAGTATTGAGCATCTTGACCAAAAAACTGACTTCCTTAAACGTCCGTCAAGAAATGCCCGAATCGGTTTTAGCCGAATAAGCAGTAGATAAAAAACAAGGCCGTCTGAAACTGTAATCGTTCAGACGGCCTTTTATGTTTTAAGCAATTAACCGGTCAATTGTTTGGTAATCAGTTTTTTCAGCGGCGGGAAGTTATTGCTTGCACGCAATACCAAACCGCGCAGCAGTTTCGCCGGAGCAGTTTCATTGGTGAAGAGTTTCAGCAGCATATTGGTGCCGTGGTAAATCGGATGGGCATGGAACATATGCTTGGTGCTGTATTTTTCCAGCAGGCTCTTCGCACCAATATCCTGACCGCGTTGCTCGGCTTCGAGAACCAATTTAGCTAAAAGATCAGCACTTGCCAGACCCAAGTTGAAACCGTGCGCAGTAACTGGATGCATACCGACTGCGGCATCGCCGATCAACGCGCTGCGTTTGCCATAGAAACGTTGGGCAATCATGCCGACCAAAGGATAATTGTGAATGGTGCTGGCCAATTCCATATCGCCCAAACGGCCTTTGAGTTGCTCTTTCACGCTGGCTGCCAACTCTTCCGGCGACATATTTTTAATCGTTTCGGCTTTATCGCTGTCCACCGTAATCACTGTATTGGTCAAGTGTTCTTCCAAAGGCAGCAACGCAATGGTACGGCCGTAGTGGAAGCATTCATATGCAGTATGCAGGTTGGACAGAGTATGCTTCATGCGGCACACAAACATGGTACGGCTATAATCGTGCATATCGGAAGAAATGCCCAATTGACGGCGCGTTTGTGAGAAGCGGCTATCGGCGGCCAACAACAGACGGCCGGTCAATACTTCGCCGCTTTCCAAAATAACTTGCGCCTCATCGTCAGAAGTTTTGACTTCTTTAACATTGGTGCCGGTCAGAATTTTCACGTTGTCCAATTTGGACACAACTTCATAAGCGGCTTTACGGATATTGTGATTGGAAATCAAATAGCCCAAGCAGTCTGCAGGCTCGCCGCGCGCCTGAGTCGGTTGCGGGAAGTGGAGCTGGTAATCGGAATGACCGTTCAACACTTTGGCATCGCGCAAAGGATAAATTTCGTCTTTTGGAATCAAATCCCACATACCCAATCGCTGCATGATTTCGCGCGACAGGTGTGTCAGTGCGATTTCACGGCCATCATACGGCGGATTTTGCAACACTTCTAAAGGACTTCTTTCAATCAGGGTTATGTTCAAACCGCTTCCGGCCAACTCTGCGGCAAAACTTAATCCGGCAGGGCCTGCGCCGACGACGAGAATATCACTGTGTAAGCTCATGGGAGGAATTCCTTGTATTCAACTGATACGGATTTTTTCAGACGGCCTTAAGTTTACTGTGTTTAGCTACATGAGGGTAAATCAAAGGCATTTGATAGATTATATAGAAAGAGTCGATAGAATAAAACAAAGGCCATCGATTGTAAGCACGTTTTTACTTTGGCCTTAATATAAATCAAGCCTCACGACATACGGATTTTATCAAACAGACAAAACAGTCTGACAAATAAAAACCGCATTCCGAAAAGGAATGCGGCTTTCAATCGTAAAACGATTATTCTTCAGAACCGGTGTAAGGACGGATGCTGACAGTTTTACGGTTCAGCGCGCCTTTGGTTTTGAATTCAACGTAACCGTCGACTTTAGCAAACAAAGTGTGGTCTTTGCCCATGCCTACGTTGTCACCTGCGTGGAATTTAGTACCACGTTGACGAACGATGATAGAGCCTGCCGGAATCAGCTCGTTGCCGTAGGCTTTAACGCCCAAGCGTTTGGCTTCTGAATCGCGACCGTTGCGGGTGCTACCGCCTGCTTTTTTACTTGCCATTTGTAATACTCCTGAACTTACTTGAAATTAGGCGATTGCCACGATTTCGATTTGGGTGAAATTTTGGCGATGGCCTTGGCGTTTTTGGTAGTGTTTGCGACGACGCATTTTGAAAATGCGTACTTTCTCGCCACGACCATGAGCAACGACTTTAGCTGTTACTTTTGCGCCTTCGATAAAAGGTGCGCCTACTTTTACAGATTCGCCGTCAGCAATCATCAAAACTTCAGTCAGTTCGATTTGGCTGTCGAGTTCGGCTGGTATCTGTTCTACTTTCAATTTTTCGCCAACGGAAACTTTATATTGTTTACCGCCGGTTTTTACGACCGCGTACATACTCAACTCCATGAGAATTAGGTTAACATTCCGCACACCATGTGCGAAACGAGTCATTCTATTTCTATTTACCTGTTTTGTCAAAATTTATTTTATTTACAAGTGAAAAGGCCGTCTGAAAGATATGTTGCATGCTTTTTAACTGATATAATCATGCGCTGGATTGCTGATATCTTTATGCAACGTTATTACCCCGACCGAATGTACGGGTTTAAACAGATTCATTGGAGCCCCGCTCCGTTTTGTCAACAGAGAATGTTTTATGCTCGAAAACCTGCCTTACTTCCAACGCCACCTGCCCGATGACCTTGCCAAAGTTAATGCGGTCATCAACCAAGCTGTTCAATCCGATGTTGCGCTGATTTCGCAAATCGGCACATACATCATCAGCGCAGGCGGTAAGCGCCTGCGTCCGATTATTACCATTTTGGCAGGCAAAGCAGTCGGGCATGACGATGAAAAATTGTACTCACTGGCAGCGATGGTGGAATTCATCCACACCTCCACCCTCCTGCACGACGATGTCGTCGATGAAAGCGATTTGCGCCGCGGCCGTAAAACCGCAAACAACCTCTTCGGCAACGCGGCGGCTGTTTTGGTCGGCGACTTCCTCTATACACGCGCCTTCCAACTGATGGTTGATTCGGGCAGCATGCGTATCTTGGAAGTGATGGCAGATGCGACCAACATCATCGCCGAAGGCGAAGTCATGCAGCTGATGAACATCGGCAATACGGATATTACCGAAGAGCAATACGTCCAAGTTATCCAATACAAAACAGCAAAACTGTTTGAAGCGGCCGCGCAAGTCGGCGCAATTTTGGGCAAGGCTTCCCCTGAACACGAGCAAGCCTTGAAAGACTACGGCATGTACGTCGGTACGGCTTTCCAAATCATTGACGATGTATTGGACTATTCAGGCGAAACCGAAGAAATCGGCAAAAACGTCGGCGACGACTTGGCAGAAGGCAAACCTACCCTGCCATTGATTTACCTGATGCGAAACGGCTCCGAGCAGGCTGCAAACGATGTGCGCCACGCTTTGGAAAATGCCGACCGCAGCTATTTTGAAAAAATCCACGACTATGTCGTCAACTCCGACGCTTTGCCATATTCGATTTCCGAGGCGAAAAAAGCCGTCAACAAAGCCATCGCTTCATTGAACGTGTTGCCTGATAGCGAAGTCAAAGAAGCCATGATCCAACTGGCAAAAGAATCTTTGGCCCGAGTATCTTAATCCGATGAATTTCAGCTTTGTCCCTTTGTTTCTGGTTACGCTGATTTTTTTGGGCGTTGTCAGCAACAACAACTCGATTACGATTTCGGCAGCGGTATTGCTGCTCATGCAGCAGACGGCCTTGTCGCAATACATTCCCTTCGTGGAAAAACACGGTTTGCATCTGGGCATCATCCTGCTGACCATCGGTGTATTGAGCCCGCTGGTTTCCGGTAAAATCCAGATTCCGCCGCTGTCCGAGTTTATCAATTTCAAAATGATTGCCGCCGTCCTTATCGGCATTTTGGTTGCCTGGCTTGCCGGACGCGGCGTTCCATTGATGAGCGAACAGCCTGTTTTGGTAACCGGATTATTAATCGGCACGGTCATCGGCGTTGCCTTTATCGGCGGCATTCCGGTCGGCCCTTTGATTGCCGCCGGCTTATTGTCTTTTTTTGCCGGAAAGGTTTAAAATCCCCTCCTTTACCGCCTCGCCATAGTTCAACGGATAGAACGTATGCCTCCTAAGCGTAAAATACAGGTTCGATTCCTGTTGGCGAGGCCACAGTTTCAATAAAAGCCTTTCATATTCTGAAAGGCTTTTTTATTATCAATAATAAAGGCCGTCTGAAACTTTTCAGACGGCCTTTTCATTTTGCCAAACCGTTAACCCGGACGACCATCCGAACGCGGACGGATCAACCAAGGAATATATTTCCATGCGTACAACAGCAAAGAAGCGGCAAACAAAGCGGCGGAGCAACGGATACTGTGCGTGTATGCCGTACCGCTCACAAAGGTAGCCAAAACACGGATAACCGTTGCGGCTATCATCAACCAAAAGGCAACAGGAACCACTTTAGGCGGCGGATAAATGGAGTTGCCGGTATGGCCAAGCGCAGTTCGCGCCATCATGCCCAAAGTCAGCACGCCGATACCGCCAACGCCGATAAGGTGCACGCCCAAATTCAGGAAGTTTGAAATCCAATAGGAAAGACCGACCGCAATCAAACCCAAGCCGGTAAACAGATAGCCGGCAAACAAAATCCAAAGCATAGGCTCTTTCAGTACGGCTTTATACCACCAGCGGTACACCTGCACGGTAAAAATCACACCGGCAGCCAGAGCAAACAACGCGGCCAGTCCCGGCAAAATGTTATGCGCCATCATCATGGCAGCCAGCATAGGCAGCCAAAGCGATGCGTGCGCTACCCATTGAGGGCTGGGGATTTGCGGCACGTTCAGGCGTTTGGACGTAAAGAACGAGATAATCCGCATACCGATCAAACCGATAAATCCAGCCACCATAATCAAACCGGATTGCAAACCGGTCATCAGCGCAATGGCATCAAACGGCTGCATTTTCAGATGGAAGGCGAAATGGGTGCCGCCCAAAACAAAAATAGCGAACACGGCAACATAGTTGCGCTTGTTTTGAGAACGGATTACCGGCAAAGCCATGCATACCGCGCCATACCAGAAAAAGATCGTACCAAATATACCGCTTGCCGTCGCACCCCAGCCGGGAATAAACATACAAATGCGGGCCAACAGCCAAAATGCGGTCAAACCTGCCAACGCCTTACCGCGTGTAGGCGGCTGGCCAGTCCAAGTTGCCACGGCTGTCAGCAAGAATGCAATGACAACCAATCCGGCGTAGCCCCAAATCATTTCATGAGCATGCCAATATAAACCCGGCAACTCAGGCGTACCCTGATAGCCGAAGCCCCAAAGCAATATAGACAATGCACCATACAAAGCCGCCAACGAGTAAAACGGGCGGAAGGCCATTGCCCACACAGGATGTTTGAACAAATCGTTCATGGTGGTTCCTTCAATTTTTATATCATCATAAAACAGCAACAGAGGCCGTCTGAAACTTTTCAGACGGCCATCGATTCCCTTTCCTATTACACATTCTCAGGCAAAGGCAAAAAAGGTTCAATCGCAGGAAAAAGCTCGCGTTCCTCAAAACGCGCATGATCGCGCAAAGTCACCGCAAAATCCTTATTCCATGATTCATTCATATATTCAGGATGAGCCATCATCGCACGCAACTTGGCATGATCACCTTCAAAACGCTGTCTCAACGCCGGATCAACCTTATCCCAATACGGCGCAAACATGGTTTCCTCCTCCAAAAAATGTGGCTCAAGTTCCACAAAATGAGGATCCAGCTCCGCTTGATGGCTTTGCTCCGGCGTACGCAGGAGGCGGACACACAACGACAGCGAGCCATGATGCTCACGGGAAAGTTCTATTAAGGCAGGGTGGCGTTTCAAGGGTTTCATAAGTTCGTTATAATGGCAACAGTCTGTCAAACTGGATTAATTCAAATGTTTCAGATATTATGAAACCCAACCCCACATAAAGTCAAACAGCCTCTCTCCAAGTACTATGCTTTTGACATATAATAAAAATATCTAAAGAGCCAGCCATGTATCTGACCCAACATACCGATTACGGATTGCGCGTATTGGTTTATACCGCCATCAATGATGACACCCTCGTCAATATCAGCACCATTGCCGAGACTTACAATATTTCCAAAAGCCATTTGATGAAAGTGGTTACCTCATTAGTCAAAGGCGGTTTTCTGGTCAGCGTGCGCGGCAAAGGCGGCGGTTTGCGCTTGGCAGACAATCCTGAAAACATCAATATCGGTGCAGTCGTACGTCATCTTGAGCCGATGCAGGTTGTCGAATGCATGGGCGATAACAACGAATGCCTTATCACCCCCTCCTGCCGACTGACCGGCATCATTACCGGCGCCATCAAAGCCTTCTTCAACCATTTAGATCAATACTCCCTGCAAGATCTTCTGGACAAACCAACCTACGACATACTCTATACCCCGCGTATCCCGATCAACGAAATACGCAGAATGGTTGATTAAACTTTCAGGCCGTCTGAAAAATAGTCCAGCTATATCGAAATAATCATCAGCCTCTCAATATAGGGGCATGTAGTATTACTCGGAAAAATTAATAGTAGAAAGATATCGACCAGAGCAAGCAAAAAGTAACTGCTCTCCATTTACTTATTCCCTAGTCAAAAAGTACGCCAAGTATCTTCCCAATCAACGTAACGGTCTTTTTCCAATACAAAATTGGGAACGTTATATACCAATCCCGGCTCAGGCGGCTGATAATCAAAATCAAATTTACCCTCAACGACTATAAGGGTGTCAATGTGATAAGCCCTTTTCAGCCTAAAAAAGCATTACCTAAATGTGCTTTAACCTTTTGTATTCATTTTATAGGTTGATTTTTATGCTGTTGTTCACATTATATTCCAACCCTTCAAAAATCAATAAATACAAAAATGCCCGAAGCCAAAAGCCTCGGGCATTTTTAATATTTGGTGGGTCCGGTGGGTTTCGAACCCACGACCAAGGGATTATGAGTCCCCTGCTCTAACCCCTGAGCTACAGACCCGTCAAGAGTAGATGCGGATTATAGCATAACTTGTTGCTTGTTCAAGATGCCGGGCAAATGTTTCAGACGGCCTGTCGGTTTTCTATTCGGGCATTATGCCGATACGCCCAATGCTTCCCAAACTTTCAAAGCATCTGCCGTTGCTTTGACATCGTGAACACGGATAATTTGCGCGCCTCGGGCGACTGTTGCCAATGCGGCTGCGACGCTGCCGTGTACGCGTTTGGCGGCATCTTGTTCGCCTGTCAGTTCGCCAATCATACGTTTGCGCGATACGCCGATCAGAAGGGGGAATCCGGTTGCGTCCATCAACTCAGGCAAATGTTGTATCAGTGTGATGTTGTGTTGCAGGTTTTTGCCGAAACCGAAGCCGGGGTCTAGTGTGATGCGTTCAGGGGCAATGCCTGCTTGAACGCATTCTGCCGCGCGTGCTTTTAAATAACGCGCGACTTCTTCGACGACATCTTGATATTGCGGATTAAGCTGCATGGTTTTGGGCAAACCCTGCATGTGCATGAGACACACGCCCGTCTTCGGCTGTTGCGCCAACAATGCGACTGCGCCTTCATCAGTCAATGCGGCAACATCGTTGATAATATCGACGCCGCCTTGTGCCAAGGCTTTTTCCATAATCGCCGTACGGCGCGTGTCCAAGCTGACGGGAACATTCCACTTGGCCATTTCCGCTAAAACCGGCTGCACCCTGGCCCATTCTTCTTCAAGAGAAACATCATCCGAACCCGGACGTGTAGATTCGCCGCCGATATCGAGAATATCCGCACCGTCTTTCAGTAGCTGCTCGGCATGTGCCAATGCTATTTGGACATTTTGCGAATAGGTGCCACCATCAGAAAATGAATCGGGGGTTAGATTGACGATGCCCATGATTTTCGGTTTGTCTAAGGCGATTTCAAATCGGCCTGCCTGCCAAATGTGCGTGTTCATAATGCTTCCATTGATGAAATAATAGGATAGAGGCCGTCTGAAACTTTTCAGACGGCCTTTAGGTTTTGACTTCAAAACAGTAAATTACATTCCGCCGTAATTCGGTCCGCTCGCGCCCTCAGGACAAATCCAAGTGATGTTTTGCGTCGGGTCTTTGATGTCGCACGTTTTGCAGTGAACGCAGTTGGCGGCGTTGATTTGCATACGCGGACTGCCGTTTTCTTCGACGATTTCATACACGCCGGCCGGACAATAGCGGGTTTCGGGCGAGGCGTATTCTTTGTAGTTTACGTCTATCATGACCTGCGGATTTTTCAGTACCAAATGGTCGGGCTGGTTTTCTTCGTGCGCAAGGTTGGCAAGAAAAACGCTGCTCAAACGGTCGAAGGTCAAAACGCCGTCGGGTTTCGGATAATCAATCGGCTTGCATTCGGCTGCTTTTTTGAGCTGCTCGTTGTCTTTGCCGTGATGTTTCAAAGTCCACGGGGCTTTGCCTCTGAAAATCATTTGGTCGATACCGGTATAGATTGAGCCGAGGTAAACGCCCCATTTGAATGACGGACGGACATTGCGCGCGGCGTAAAGCTCTTGATACAGCCAGCTTTGTTCAAAGCGTTGCTGATAATCCGCCGCCTCTTTGCCGCTGTCGAAACCCTCCACTTCTTCGAGGTTTTCCAACAAAGGGAACACGGCTTCTGCAGCAAGCATGGCGGATTTCATGGCCGTATGGATGCCTTTGATGCGCGGCATATTCAGGAAACCAGCCGCATCGCCGACCAAAACACCGCCTTTGAACGAGAGTTTCGGCAGGCTTTGCAAACCGCCTTCAATCAACGAACGCGCGCCATAAGCAATACGGCGGCCGCCTTCAAAGGTTTTGCGGATTTCGGGATGGGTTTTGAAACGTTGGAACTCTTCAAACGGCGACAGATAAGGGTTTTGATAATCCAAGCCGACCACAAAGCCGACAGCGACTTTGTTTTCGTCAAAATGATAAATAAACGATCCGCCGTAGGTTTTGCTGTCCAACGGCCAGCCTGCGCTGTGCATGACCAAACCGGGCTGATGTTTTTCAGACGGCACTTCCCAAATTTCTTTAATGCCCAAGCCGTAAGTTTGCGGCTCGCTGTTTTGGTCGAGTTTAAATTGTTCAATGACTTGCTTGGAAAGCGAACCGCGACAGCCTTCGGCAAACAGGGTTTGCTGCGCCCAAAGCTCCATGCCGGGCTGGAATGAATCGGTCGGTTCGCCGTCTTTGCCCACACCCATATTGCCGGTCGCAATGCCTTTGACCGAACCGTCTTCGTGATAAAGCACTTCGGCGGCGGCAAAGCCCGGATAAATTTCCACGCCCAAATTTTCCGCCTGCTCTGCCAACCAGCGGACAACTTCGCCCAAGCTGGCGATGTAGTTCGCATGGTTGTCGAAATTCGGGGTAACTGGCAAGTTGAAGGCTTTTTTCTCGGTCAGGAACAAAACCCTGTCCTTCGTCACTGTACGCGTCAGCGGCGCGCCTTTTTCTTTCCAATCGGGAATCAGCTCACTCAAAGAAATCGGATCGATGATGGCACCGGCAAGCGAGTGCGCACCGGCCTCCGAACCCTTCTCCACCACGCAAACGCTGATTTCACGTCCATTCTTTTCGGCAAGCTGCTTGAGTTTGATGGCGGCAGACAAACCCGACGGGCCTGCGCCGACAATCACGACATCGTATTGCATACTGTCGCGTTCGATGGTTTCTGTCATGGCGGTTCCTGTATTGTCGTTATTAAATTTAATCCGCTAATTATACAGCCTGGACATATAGTTACCAAATACAACAAAAGACCGTCTGAAACTTTACTCAAATTTCAGACGGCCTTTACTGTATTCAAAAGATTATTGCGCTTTGGTTTCCGTTACAAAACCAATTTTGCTGATACCGGCTTCGCGTGCCGCTTGCAGGGCTTGGTTAACATAATCGTATTCAACCGCTTTATCCGCCGCAATCGCCACAATCACATCTTCGTTTTTCGCTTTGGCTTCTTTCAGCTTGGCAGTTACCGTTGCCAAATCCACTTTGGTATCGGAATCGCCACCAACGATATAAGCACCACTGGCATCAATGCTCAAACGCAAAGGATCTTTAGGCTGCTTATCCTCTTTCGCCGCTTTTTCCGAAGCAGTCGGCAACTCCAAAGGAATCGAGTGGGTCAGCACCGGCATGGTAATCATAAATACAATCAGCAACACCAGCATCACGTCCACCAAAGGCGTAACGTTGATATCCGACATCGGCGCATCATCGCCGGAATTCATTGATCCGAAAGCCATGGTTTAATCCTTTTGGTTCAGCAGGCGGACATGCAGGTCATGTGCAAATGCGTCCATATCTTGCGCGATGGTTTTTGTACCGCGATTGAGGAAGTTGTACGCCAATACGGCCGGAATCGCCACAAACAGGCCGACAGCAGTCGATACCAAAGCCTCACCAATCGGACCGGCTACCGCAGCAATGCTCATTTGACCGCTTTCGCTGATGCCGATCAGGGCATGGTAAATACCCCAAACAGTACCCAACAGACCGATAAACGGAGCGGTTGCGCCGATAGAGGCCAAAGCGGTCATACCGTAGTCAAACTGGCGCATGGTTTGGGCCAAACTGTTACGGATATGAACGACCAAATATTCGTTCAAAGGCAATTCGTCAATCAGCGATTTGCTCGTCGTTTGACGGTAGTTTTGGTATGCGCGCAGAGACTCATCGGCAACATTGCTCATCGGTGCTTCTACCGCTTTGGCTTTCTGTACAGCATCGGCCAGAGTAAACGCATTCAGCATCACCTCTTTTACCTGAGCATTGCCTTTTTTCGCTTTGCAGTATTTGATGCAGCGGATCACGATAACGCTCCATGTTACCACGCTCATCAACAACATCAGGACAAATACACCAATCAGTACCGCATCACCTGATTTGAAAACTAAACTTAAATCCATAATTTTTCCAAGTTAAAAATAAAATTAAAATTTCTATCGGGTCATTTAAAATCATTTCCCAACAGCATATATTTTCTAATCAATCAGCTTAGGCCTAGATACTTATTCGAGCGTGAATTTGACAGGTACTTTAAATTCAGTCCAAACGCTTGCATGACAGCTACCATCCTTAACGGCTTTACGCGCTGCGTTATCCAGACGACTATAACCACTTGATTTATTCACACTAATTGAATCCACTTTACCGCCGGGACCAACCAAGACTTTCAAAACAACCAAGCCCTCTTCACCATTTTCAGTGGACAGTGAAGGATACGGAGGTCTTGGAATATGGCAGGTTCCTTTTGCAGGATTGCCTTTACTGCTGCCGGCACCTGTACCGCTGCCACCACCTCCGCCACCGGTACCGGAGCCATGTTCGCCTTTCGCACCGCCGCTGCCGGATCCGCTGCCTTCGCCACGGCCGCTGCCTGTACCTTTCGTACCGCCGCCGTTGCCTTTTCCTTCTCCGCCCAAGGCTTTGCCTTCTCCGTTGCCTTTACCGTTTTCAGCAGTGTTCGGCCCGGTTTTGCTGCCTGAGTATTCAGATGCTTTGGGAGATGGTTTAGGTTCTGCCTTCGGCTCTGGTTTTGGTTCAGGTTTTGGCTCGGGCTTCGGCTCAGGTTTGGGTTCCGGCTTAGGCTCGGGCTTAGGTTTCTCGATAGGTTTCGGTTTTTCCTTTTGCTGTACGATATCCGCTTTTTCTTTTTTCGTTACCACAGGTTTGATAACAGGTTTGGGCGGCTCAACAGGCTTAGGTTTGGGTTTCGGCTTGGGTTTCGGTTGTTCGGGGGTTGGCTCGGGGGCTGCAGGTGCGCCTTCGCCCTCAGGACTACCGTCGCCACCGCCGAAATCGCCTAAATCGACAAATTCAATATTCGCCATTTCGACAGGAGGCGGTTTGTGCGCGTGCCATAAAAGTGCAACCAAACCGACGTGAATCAACGCAACGGAAGTCACGACGGCTGGAGTTAAAATTCGTTTTTTATCCATAATTCCGTTATGTTAATAGCAACAATTCCCGTTTGCAAGTCGTTTTACAGTCAAAATAAGCATTAATGCTTATAGAGAAAGTTTATAGACCTGCTGTTTTAAAGGCTGTATATCATAATATGATATTAGCTCTCATTACTAATATTATCAAACAAGCGGCCATCTGAAAAGATAAACGGTATTAAAAAAGCCATCGACTCTTACAATTTTTATGCCATCCGCACATCAGGCCAATATTTAAACCTCATCAGACCGATAAAAATTCAAATGGTTTCAAACCATCTGTATTTTTTATCCATAAAACATCAGGCCGTCTGAAAACATTCTTTCAGACGGCCTGATTCAAACAAAATCATTTTTTCCGTTTTGCCCTTGGGTGCGCCTCATCATAAACGCGCGCCAAATGGTCAAAGTCCAGCTTTGTATAAACTTGCGTAGCGGAAAGGTTGCTGTGACCCAACAATTCCTGTACGGCGCGGATATCGCCCGATGCCTGCAAAAGATGGGTTGCATAGCTGTGTCGCATCATGTGCGGCGAGATATGGCTGGCGCTGCCCACGCGCACTGCCCACGCCTGCAGGCGTTTTTGGATTTGACGCTGCCCCAGCCTGCTACCGTTCTTATTGGTGAACAAGGCCTGCTCTCCCTCTTTGGCAATACGCACCGCCAGATAATCACGCAATGCCGCAATGCTTTTGCCCACCAAAGGCACTTGCCGCTGCTTGCCCCCTTTACCCTTCACACTGACCCAGCCTTCGTCCAAGACAATACCATCCAGATTCAAACCTTGTATCTCGCTCAGGCGCAAACCGCTACCATACATCAATTCAAACATGGCCTTATCGCGCACGTCCAATTCGTCATCAACAGGCGCATGGTCAAGGATATGGTTTAAAGGTTCTTGCGGTAGTGCTTTAGGCAGGCGTTCGGGCAGGCGCGGCGCTTTCATATTAAATGTCGGGTCGCTTTCCATAACTTCTATCTGCACCAGCCAACTGCAATACTGCCGCCATACCGACAATTTCCGCGCCAAGCTGCTTTCGCTCAAGCCCTTTTGCGACAGTTTTTTCAATACCGCCACGAAATCACGGCGCGTCGGCAGGCCGTTTCCCAGGTTATCGGGCAACAGGCGCATCAACTCACTCAAATCGCGCCGATAAGCGGAAACGGTATGCTCCGACTTGCCTTGTTGCAGCAAGGTTTTCAGATAGCGTTCAAGATGAAGCGCAAAATTGTTTGATTCTGCCATTTCAGACGGCCTCCAATGCTGCTTTCAAGGCTGAAGGCAGACGACAGACACGCTGCTTGCCATAATCGAAACACACCATGCCTGTCTGCACTTTCGCCAGCACAAGGCCGTCTGAAATCCTGCAGATACGGTACAGTAAAGAAAAGCCCACACCGGCCACGCCTGCCGCCCCCATTTCTACCGACAGATCATCGCCATGATGACCTTGCGCCAAATACTGCACCGCCGCATCCGCCATAATTAGGCCAGCACCTCCGGCATCCATTTCGCTCCAACCCAGCGTCGCCAGCCAACGCATCCGCACTTCATGGCACAAACGCAACACAGCATCGTTCGCCAGATGGCTGCCATAGTTCACATCGCCCACCTGCACCGTCAAGGCCGTCTGAAACAAAGGCTTATCACACTCGGCCACCGAAATCCTATCCATTTTGCACACCCGTTTTCAATACCACGCCATTATAAACCGAGACCCTGTTCGTTAATATATAAAAACAATGTAACAGCTTGTAGTTTTTCATTTCAAAAAACATTATAATTTATCGGATAAATTTACCCTTCACTACTTCAGGAGCTTCTCATGGCACTCGTATCCATGCGCCAATTATTGGACCATGCTGCCGAAAACAGCTACGGTCTGCCCGCATTCAACGTTAACAACCTCGAACAAATGCGCGCAATCATGGAGGCGGCCGACCAAGTCAACGCCCCCGTTATCGTTCAAGCATCCGCAGGCGCACGCAAATACGCAGGTGCCCCATTCCTGCGCCATCTGATTTTGGCCGCAGTCGAAGAATTTCCACACATCCCTGTGGTAATGCACCAAGACCACGGCGCATCTCCTGATGTATGCCAACGCTCCATTCAACTGGGCTTCTCCTCCGTGATGATGGACGGCTCGCTGATGGAAGACGGCAAAACCCCTTCTTCTTACGAATACAACGTCAACGCCACCCGTACCGTCGTTAACTTCTCCCACGCTTGCGGCGTGTCCGTTGAAGGCGAAATCGGCGTATTGGGCAACCTCGAAACCGGTGAAGCCGGCGAAGAAGACGGCGTAGGCGCAGTGGGCAAACTTTCCCACGACCAAATGCTGACCAGCGTCGAAGATGCCGTACGTTTCGTTAAAGATACCGGCGTGGATGCACTGGCGATTGCCGTCGGTACCAGCCACGGCGCATACAAATTCACCCGTCCGCCCACAGGCGACGTATTGCGTATCGACCGCATCAAAGAAATCCACCAAGCCCTGCCTAATACCCACATCGTGATGCACGGCTCCAGCTCCGTTCCGCAGGAATGGTTGAAAGTCATCAACGAACACGGCGGCAAAATCGGTGAAACCTACGGCGTACCGGTTGAAGAAATCGTCGAAGGCATCAAACACGGCGTGCGCAAAGTCAACATCGATACCGACTTGCGCCTCGCCTCTACCGGCGCCATCCGCCGCTTCATGGCAGAAAACCCAGCCGAATTCGACCCGCGCAAATACTTGAGCAAAACCGTCGAAGCCATGAAACAAATCTGTCTTGACCGCTACCTCGCATTCGGTTGCGAAGGCCAAGCCGACAAAATCAAACCGATTTCTTTGGAAAAAATGGCAACCAAATACGCCAAAGGCGAATTGAACCAAATCGTTAAATAATCCGTATATCGGATTAACACTAAGGCCGTCTGAAAACTTGAAAATAAGGTTTCAGACGGCCTTAGCTTTTGGGAAATTTATAGTAAAATCTTCCACCGACCACACATCAAACACATCGAAAACAAACATGAAACTCGCCGTTATTTTGCCGGCCTATTGTGCCGAAGCTTATTTGCCTGAATGCTTGGATTCGGTATTGAATCAAACATTCCGCGACTTTTTCGTCATCGCCATCAACGATGCTTCAATAGACAAAACCGGTGAAATCCTCGAGGCTTACGCAGCCAAAGATTCACGTTTGCAGGTTTTCCATCTTCCGGAAAACAAGGGCGAGCCGTTTGCCTGCCAATTTGCCATGGATATGCTCAAAGACGTAAAGGTCGAATATGTGGCACGAATGGACGCGGACGATATTTGCGCCTTGGATCGTTTTGAAAAACAAATTCAATTCTTAGACAGCAATCCCGAAATCGATATTGTCGGCAGCCAAGCCACCATCTTTTTCGATGACCAATCTGGAAGAGAACCCGTTTTAAGCGACCTCCCCCTGCTCGACAAAGACATTAAAGCCTTTCTCTCCTTTGCCGCTCAAAACATGTTCAACCCCACCACCATGTGGCGGCACGACAGCATTAAAAACCTCGGGATAAACTACACTGCGACAGAAACCGCTCCCGATTTCCATATGTGGGTGCAATGCGCCCTACATGGCAAAACCTTTGCCAACCTGCCCGAGCCTTTGTTGTCATACAGGATACACACAACTCAAGAAAGCAAAAAAAGAGACAAAATCAACAGATCCGTCCAATACACCATGGAATTGTGGTTCAGCTACCTTTTCCCTGAATTGAACCCAGTAGAAGTAACCCTCTTAAGTCGAATCTTGCATGAAAAGCAACTGCGTTTAACCACTGAAGAGCTGAAAACCATTTTTGCCGCGTATGACAGAATCAGTAAAGACCGCAGCATTTCATTGTTTGGCGAAGACCGCAATACGATGTTCGACATGATAGACAATTTCTTCAATTTCTTAAAAAGCCGGTTGAAATTCACTTAAATCATAAAAGGCCGTCTGAAACCTCGGTTTCAGACGGCCTTTATCTATTTCAAAATCAATCTAAATCAGAACAAGCCGTGAATCACGCCTTCTGCGTCCACATCGATTTTCTCGGCAGCCGGAACTTTCGGCAGACCCGGCATTTTCATCATATTGCCGCACAACGCAACAATAAAGCCTGCGCCTGCGGAAACAGTGATACCGCGCACGGTAATGCGGAAGCCTTCAGGGCAGCCCAAAAGTTTGGCGTTGTCGCTCAAAGAATATTGGGTTTTCGCCATGCAGACCGGCATTTTGTCCAAGCCCAGTTTTTCCAGTGAAGCGATTTCGGCAGACGCTTCCGCGCTGAAATCAACATCTTCCGCACCATACACTTTTTGGGCAATCGCACGGATTTTGTCTTTAATGCTCAACTCAACATCGTAGGCAAACTTGAAGTTATTCGGTTGGTTTTCGATGGCATTGACGACTTTGTGCGCCAAGTCTGCACCACCCGCGCCGCCTTTGCCCCATACTTCGGTCAGAGAAACTTCAACGCCGTGTTCCGCACAGGCTTTTTCAATCATGGCCAACTCGGCATCGGAGTCGGACACGAAGCGGTTGATGGCAACCACCACAGGCAGGCCAAATACGTTTTTCAGGTTGGAAATGTGTTTCAGCAGATTAGGCAGGCCTTTTGCCAACGCTTCGAGGTTTTCTTCTCCGAGGTTGGCACGCTCCACGCCGCCGTTATATTTCAAAGCGCGGACAGTGGCCACGACAACAGCCGCATCAGGTTTCAAATCTGCCAGACGGCATTTGATGTCGCAGAATTTTTCCGCGCCCAAATCCGCGCCAAAGCCTGCTTCGGTAACGGCGTAATCGGCAAGGTGTTTCGCCAAACGGGTAGCCGTTACAGAGTTACAGCCGTGGGCGATGTTGGCGAACGGACCGCCGTGTACAAAAGCCGGAGTACCTTCGATGGTTTGTACCAAGTTAGGCTTAATCGCATCTTTGAGCAATGCCGCCATCGCGCCATTCGCTTTCAAATCTTTGGCGTAAACAGGGCTGCCGTCTTTAGCGTAAGCGACAAGGATGTTGCCCAAACGCTCTTTCAAATCGCTGATGTCTTTGGCAAGACAGAATACCGCCATCACTTCGGAGGCAACGGTAATGTCAAAACCATCGGGGCGCATCACGCCGTCAACAGGTTTACCCATGCCGTCGATGATGTTGCGCAACTGGCGGTCGTTCATATCGACCACGCGACGCCACAGCACACGTTTCGGATCGATGTTCAACTCATTACCTTGATAGATATGGTTGTCGAGCATGGCGGCAAGCAAGTTATTCGCCGCACCGATAGCGTGAAAGTCGCCGGTGAAGTGCAGGTTGATGTCTTCCATCGGCAAAACTTGGGCATAGCCGCCGCCTGCCGCGCCGCCTTTGACGCCGAACACCGGACCCAAAGAAGGCTCGCGCAGGGCAATCACGGCATCTTTGCCGATGTGGCGCAACGCATCCGCCAAACCGATGGTTACAGTGGTTTTGCCCTCGCCCGCAGGAGTCGGATTAATGGCGGTCACCAAAATCAGACGGCCTTGTTTTTGCGGCAGCTTGAATGCCTCGGCAGGATTGATTTTGGCTTTGTAATGACCATAGGGCTCGATGTTGTCAACGTTCAAACCCAGCTTGGCGGCAATTTCACCAATCGGGCGCATGGTGGAAGACTGGGCAATTTCAGCATCGGTTTTGAAGCTCATGATTTTCCTTTATTGAGAGAGGGAAAGGCCGTCTGAAACAATATAATAAAGACGGCTGGAAGAAAAAGAATATTAGTTCTATTATAGCGTTTTCCAAAGACAAACCGCAGTGAAAATTTCGATATTTCATCAACAAGCGGATTCATATTGTCAACAATTTGAAACAAAGGAATAAAATATGAGCAGCAACGCATGGCTATTTTGGGCATTGGCATCGGCAGGCTTCGCCTCATTGACCGCCATTTTCGCCAAAATGGGTTTACAGGGCATAGATTCGGATTTCGCCACATTTATCCGCACCTTGGTCATCCTCGCCGCCTTGGTATTGTTTTTAACCTACACCGGCAAATGGCAGGGCGTGAACGGCTTTACCGGCCGCAACTGGACATTCCTCATCCTATCCGGCCTCGCTACCGGCGCATCTTGGCTTGCCTACTTCAAAGCCCTGCAACTGGGCAACGCCTCACAAGTCGCGCCCGTCGACAAATTCAGCCTGGTCTTGGTCGCCCTGATGGCCGTCGTTTTCTTAGACGAGCGCCCAAGCACGCAGGAGTGGATAGGCTTAGGCTTGGTAACCGCAGGCGTATTGACTTTGGCTTTGAAGCGATAATATATTGATATTTAATAAAAAATTTAAAACAACTACCCAAACGCATACAGATGATCTGATACGATGGCAACATTAGCCTAACAAAAACTAAGCAGGTTCCTAACTTTCCAGCATCTCGGAGAGAATTAATATGAAAAAAATTATACTATTAGTCTTGATGTGTATTCCTTATTTCACCCATGCTGCACTACCTGATAGAAGCAATGCCAAACATAACGGACTCAATATTCAAGAACTATTTGATAAACTTGATATTCAATTTAAAAAATCTACAGATCTAAACAACATTAGAGTAGATACATATACTTACAAAATAAATGCGTTTTTTGATAGGGACAACAAGAGTTATCGACTTCTCCACTACCATTTACGAAATTGGTGTGAACAAAACCACGGAGTTTGGTCATCTGACCTCCCAAATATAGAGACCTACCCAAACTCTGAAGCAGTGGTTTTCCCATCTTTAACTTTTACAGGATATAACTCTTTCGTAAATGTTTCTTGCTCAGGCATAGATAATACCTCTATAACTATTTCTTTTAACACTCAAGAAATCCATATGACCGAACAAGGAAATAATTTGCTAGAAGCCAGAAAGAATCTAAAGTTACAAAAAGAAAAAGAACAGCAGCGTATTTATCAAGCAAGGGAAGAGTGCATCAGAGAACCCCAGCTAAAAATTGAAAAACTTCAAGAGCGGTTAATATCCTCATGGAGGAAAAACCTTAAGATTGGTGATACTATCAACGGTATCAACTTAATCATCAATACAAAAGGTAAGGATTTAGTTGAGATACAAAATCGCTCTAGTGGTAAAAATTACTGGTTTAAACGAACTGAGATACATCCATCAAGACAAATACAAAATGAAATAGACAAACTAACCCTACCTTTCAAAAACGCAATTGCTGATTGCAAGAAAAATCTCTACTAACCCTATTCTTCTATAATTCTTTTAGAGGCACATAATGAGAACCATTAAATTTGTTTCCCTATCTATTTTTATCATTATGCTTAGTGCTTGCTCGGCTACGGATCCTGGATTATTTAAAACAAACCAACCTTTAACGCTTGAACACAGTGAACTTCACGATAATCTGCATTTACCATTTGGCGAATTTAGCAATAAATGGCTGCCGATTGGTGCTGTAAACCAAACCGCACAGCAAATCTCGAAAGCTTTATCATACCTATCCACAAGCAGAGAAACCCTGGGAGTAAAAAATGGAGAGCGGCTAGAGAACTATGCCGCAACAGATAGTTATGGAAATGACCGACATATCATTCAAAAAGCAAAAGACACCTTTCAGGCATGGTGTACACATCATTCGGGTGAAATTGGCACACCTAACACCTACCAAGAAAATTATATAAACCAGGTAATGGTAAGTAAAAATACCCCATCATCAGGAATGTATTACGAACTTAGCGATGCCTATAGTTGCACCAAAAATGGAAAAGTTGTTGCCACACTAGCTTATTCTGAAGGTGAAGTACAAGGTCTTTCCAGTAATTATACTTTCCCTAGTGTCTTGATTTTTGTAAAAGACTGGAATAAATAACCCGCCAACAACAAAAAAGGCTGTCTGAAAAATTTCAGACGGCCTTTGCTTTGCTTCAAACAATCAGCTCACAATTAATTTGAACCGACTTTGATTTTTTGCCACAAGTTGACGGACAGTTTTTTCGCATCCGCGCTCATTTGAGGCATGACGAAACCGTCTTTCATGTCTTGCTCGTTCGGGAAAATAGAACGTGTGTTCACCAGCTCGGCAGGCATTTTTTCGCGTGCAGGTTTGCTGGCCGGTGCGAAGGTTACGGCGATACCGTTTTTCGCAGCCACTTCGGGATCAAGCGTGTAGTTGATGTATTTATGGGCATTGGCGATGTTTTTCGCATCGGCCGGAATCAACCAAGATTCAATCCAGAAGCCCATGCCTTTCGGAGTCAACACTTCAACGCCGACATTGTTTTTCACTTCTTCAGAACGCGCTTTGGCCAAGTTCAAGTCGCCGCCGTTACCTGCCGCCAAGCAGATATCGCCGCGCGCCAGTTCGTCAATGATGGAAGGGCTGAAACGTTTTACATCAGGACGGATAGACTTCAACACTTCCGCCGCCGCTTTCAAATCTTCAGGATTCGAGCCTTTAGGATCTTTACCCAAGTAATTCAACAAGATTGGGAACATTTCGCTCGGGGTATCCCACAACGCGATGCCGCAAGATTTCAGCTTGTTGGTGTATTCGGGTTTGAACAGCAAATCCCAGCCGTTTTCAGGCAATTTTCCGCCTAAAAGCTCCTTGCCCTTCGCCGTAATCGCAATCGTATTCACACCTGAGAAGTATGGAACGGCGTATTGATTGCCCGGGTCGGCGGTTTCCAACATCTTCAGCAATTCAGGGTCGATGTTTTTGTAGTTCGGAATCAGATCCTTATTGATTTTTTGGTATGCACCTGCCTCAATTTGGCGCGGCAGGAAGGCAATACCGGGGACAACCAAGTCATAGCCGGATTTGCCGGTAAGCATTTTGGCTTCCAGCGTTTCGTTGTTTTCATACAAATCATAAGTCAGCTTCAAATTGTTGGCTTTTTTGAAGTCTTCGACTGTACTTTCGTCAACGTAGTTTGACCAGTTGTAGATATTCAAAGTATCGGTGGCGGCTGCTTCGGCATTGGCAGCAGGCGCGCTGCCTGCTTGAGGTTGCTCGGCTTTTTTCTCGCCACCGCCGCACGCGGCCAAAGACAATGCGGCCAATACGGCTAATACAGATTTTTTCATACGGGCAGATTCCTGATGAAAGAGTGGTTAATGTCAATAAATAAGAAACCCTGCACCCCATAAACACCCCGGCGCAGAGTTAGGCTATTGTAATGGAAACGTAAGCAAACGCAAAGCAATATCCATCTGATTTTTATTGAAATAAGGCAAAGCAACACCATCTTTTTACCAAAAGCGTTGCACCAGCTGTCGTTTTTGGGCAAAATACGGCTGATTTGCGCGCGTTTATAGAGAAAAAGCTTGCATACAAGGAAATCTGTCTTTAAAATTGCGCGTTTACAGAATTTATTTTTCAGGAGATATTCAATATGGCAAACAGCGCACAAGCCCGCAAACGTGCCCGCCAGTCGGTTAAACAACGCGCCCACAACGCCAGCCTGCGTACTGCATTCCGTACCGCTGTGAAAAAAGTGTTGAAAGCAGTTGAAGCCGGCGACAAAGCTGCTGCTCAAGCAGTTTACCAAGAATCCGTTAAAGTCATCGACCGTATCGCTGACAAAGGCGTATTCCACAAAAACAAAGCAGCCCGTCATAAAAGCCGTCTGTCTGCTAAAGTAAAAGCTTTGGCTTAATACTGACGCAGATGCCGGAAATCCTGACAATCAAAACAGGATGAATCGAGCTGATACGATGCCCCTGAGGTCCTGCCTTTCAGGGGCATTGCCGTATTCACCGCCCAAACCGACTGAATAAAACCATTTACCCTTTCATCAGGCCGTCTGAAAAACAACGGAAACTCTCATGAACAAGATGTTGAAACATTCCCTAAGTATCGGATTCATTGTCGCCGCCCCACTGGCTGCCGCCGATACCGCCCTACACTGCACCACCATTCAAGACAACGCCACCCGTTTGGCGTGTTACGACAACATCTACTCGGCGCAACTTCCCCCTCAATCCCCACTGCCGCAAGCGCAAACCGAAACCGTCAAAACACCAGTTGACCTCGAAAAAAGCGTGCGCAAGAGCATCGAGAAAAAAGAAGCGGCCATCGTATTCGACAACCCTACCCATCCGAATATTTCAGACGACGTATTAAGCGAAACTGCCGACAGCTACACACCTTTAAGCCTGATGTACGATTTGGATAAAAACGACACACGCGGCCTGTTGAGCGTACGCGAACACAACCCTATGTACCTCATGCCTGTTTGGTACAACAGCAGCCCCAACTACCACCCGGAATCCCCCAGTCGCGGTGTAACCACGCAGGAAAAATTCAGCGAGCAGAAACGCCTCGAAACCAAAATGCAGGTTTCCTTCAAAAGCAAGATTGCCGAAGATTTATTCAAAACCCGTGCCGACGTATGGTTTGGCTACACCCAAAAATCCGACTGGCAAATCTTCAACCAAGGCCGCAAATCCGCACCGTTCCGCAACACCGACTACGAGCCTGAAATCTTCATTACCCAACCCGTTAAAGCAGACCTGCCTTTCGGCGGCAAGCTGCGTATGGTCGGCGCAGGTTTTGTTCACCAATCCAACGGTCAAAGCCGCCCGGAATCGCGATCATGGAACCGCGTTTATGCCATGGCCGGCATGGAATGGGGCAAGCTGACCGTTATTCCTAGAGTTTGGATGCGCGCCTTCGACCAAAAAGGAGATGACGACGACAATCCTGACATCAACAAATACATGGGATACGGTGACTTGAAAGTCCAATACCGCTTCAATGACAAACAAAATGTTTATTCCGTCCTGCGTTACAACCCGAAAAGCGGACGCGGTGCCGTTGAAGCTGCTTATACCTTCCCGCTCAAAGGCAAACTCAAAGGCGTTGTCCGCGGTTTCCACGGCTACGGCGAAAGCCTGATTGACTACAACCACAAACAAAACGGCATCGGCTTCGGCCTGATGTTCAACGACTGGGACGGTATCTGATTCCCCATATTGTTTCAGACGGCCTGTGCAATCAAAGCGGCCGTCTGAAACAATAAAACAAAACAAGCCATTCGTTTAAAATACTCGTTTCCTAGCTCCCAAACGCGTATAATGCAAAGTTTGGGCAAAACTTGCCGGAATGAAACAAAGATGACAGAAGCCGCAGCCGAAAGCGGAAAAATCGCCAAGGCTTTAAAGAAATACCTGATTACAGGCGTACTGGTTTGGTTGCCGATTGCCGTAACCATCTGGGCGATGACCTACATCATATCCGCCGCCGACAGGCTGATCAGCCTATTGCCGGAAAGCTGGCAGCCCCAGCATTTCTGGGGATTCAACATACCCGGTTTGGGCATTGTTGCCGCCACCGTTGTCTTGTTTGTTACCGGCGTATTCGCCGCCAACGTTTTAGGCAGACGGATTCTCGGCGCATGGGACAGCCTTTTGGGACGCATTCCCGTCGTCAAATCCATCTACTCCAGCGTTAAAAAAGTTTCCGAATCCCTGCTCTCCGACAGCAGCCGCTCGTTCAAAACCCCCGTACTGGTTCCCTTTCCACAACCGGGCATTTGGACGATAGCCTTTGTTTCCGGCCATATCCCCGACAAACTCAAAGGCAGCCTGCCGCAAGATGACGACTATATTTCCGTTTACGTCCCAACCACACCCAACCCGACCGGCGGCTATTACATCATGGTTAAAAAAAACGACGTTCGCGAGCTGGACATGAGCGTGGATCAGGCATTGAAATATGTAATTTCACTGGGCATGGTCATGCCGGACGACTTACCGGTTAAAGCCCTATCTGCCCAAAAACCGTCAGAAGACGGTGATACCGAACATAACAATTAAGGTCTTCTTTTTTTTCAGACGGCCTTTCCTTCTTTTTTAAATTGAACAATATAAAAAGGTGATTTTATGCGTACCAACTATTGCGGCCTTATCAGCGAGCAATACTTAGACCAAACCGTTACCGTCAAAGGCTGGGTACACCGCCGACGCGACCACGGCGGTGTGATTTTTATCGACCTGCGCGACCGCGAAGGCATCGTTCAAGTCGTTATCGACCCTGACACTCCGGAAGCATTTGCCGCTGCCGACTCTTCCCGCAACGAATATGTTTTGAGCATTACCGGCCGCGTACGCAACCGTCCTGAAGGCACAACCAACGACAAAATGATTTCCGGCAAAATCGAAATCCTTGCCAAAGAAATCGAAGTTTTGAACGCTGCCGCTACGCCTCCGTTCCAAATCGACGACGAAAACATCAGCGAAAACGTTCGCCTGACCAACCGCGTTATCGACTTGCGCCGTCCTGCCATGCAACGCAACCTGCGTCTGCGTTACCAAGTCGCCATGGGCGTTCGCCGCTACTTGGACGCGCAAGGCTTCATCGACATCGAAACACCGATGCTGACCCGCTCCACTCCGGAAGGCGCACGCGACTACCTCGTACCAAGCCGCGTTCATCCGGGCGAATTCTTCGCTCTGCCGCAATCTCCACAATTGTTCAAACAACTGTTGATGGTTGCTGGTTTCGACCGTTACTACCAAATCACCAAATGTTTCCGTGACGAAGACTTGCGTGCCGACCGTCAACCTGAATTCACTCAAATCGACTTGGAAACCTCGTTCTTAAACGAGGATGAAATCATGGACATCACTGAAGGCATGGCCAAACAAGTCTTCAAAGATGCCTTGAATGTAGATTTGGGCGACTTCCCACGCATGCCTTACTCTGAAGCCATGTTCTACTACGGCTCTGACAAACCGGACATGCGCATCAACTTGAAATTTACCGAATTGACCGATCTGATGAAAACGGAAGAATTCAAAGTCTTCCGTGGTGCAGCCGACATGAAAGGCGGCCGCGTAGTCGCTCTGCGTGTACCGAACGGCGCGAAATTCAGCCGCAAAGAAATCGACGAATATACTAAATTTGTCGGCATCTACGGCGCGAAAGGTCTGGCATACATCAAAGTAAACGATATCAGCAACCTTTCCAACGGCGAAGACAGCGGCCTGCAATCTCCAATCGTGAAATTCCTGTCCGAAAACGCTCTGAAAGAAATCATCGAGCGTACCGGCGCACAAAACGGCGACATCATTTTCTTCGGCGCGGACAAAACCAAAGTCGTGAACGAAGCCATCGGCGCATTGCGTATTAAAGTCGGCTTGGAACACGGCAAAGACAACGGCTACTTCGTAGACGAATGGAAACCTTTGTGGGTTGTCGATTTCCCAATGTTTGAATACGACGAAGAAGCCGACCGCTACGTTGCCGTACACCATCCGTTTACCGCGCCAAAAGAAGGTCATGAAGACCTGATGGTTTCCGACCCTGCAAACTGCTTGGCCCGTGCCTACGACATGGTATTGAACGGCTGGGAAATCGGCGGTGGCTCTATCCGTATCCACCGTGCAGACGTACAAGAGAAAGTGTTTGCCGCGCTGAAAATCAGCCCTGAAGAGCAACAAGAGAAATTCGGTTTCCTCTTGGACAACCTGAAATTCGGCGCGCCTCCTCACGGCGGCCTTGCATTCGGTCTCGACCGTCTGGTTACCCTGATGACCGGTGCCGAATCTATCCGCGACGTGATTGCCTTCCCGAAAACACAACGTGCACAATGTCTGCTGACCAATGCACCTAATGTGGTCGACGACAAACAACTTCGAGAGTTGAGCCTGCGTCTGCGTCAGAAAGCAGTTGAAACAAAAGAAGCATAATTTACCGGCTTAACCTTTAAAATATCAAGGCCGTCTGAAATTTTTGAAATTTCTTTCAAATCTTTCAGACGGCCTTTCTACATTTTGGTCGTTTATATATAATCAACCCGCAAACTGTTTTATTTTAAACGTTTTCTTTAATGACGTTAGAGTACAAAAAACAACCGTTTGTAAGAAAAACAAACAAATAGACTTCGCAAGCAATATCATAGCTGTTATAACAATAAAGGAACCTGACAATGTTTCTGATACTAATTGGGCTGATACTGATTTTTTTTGTTACTTTGTTTATTATTACTTCTATTATTCATAAAAAACAGTTCGCCTACGACACACACCAAGATTATAACTATCCCTCCCTTCCCTCTACCGCGCATGCCATCCTCAAAGGTGGCAGCCTGACTTTGCTCGCCACTATCAGCGGGCAAGATACCGTTATTGCCAAAATCCGCATCAAATCGACTTGGGCAGGATTGCTGATACTGCCTTTTGTTGAAACCATTTCATCTAAAGGCAGATGGAAGCAATATTTCGAATACGGCGCAAAAGGCGTGCGCTATATCAATCTGAGCGACACCTTCTCCGACAGCGACAAAACCATCCGCCTGGAAGGCAAATACCTGTCCTTACCAGATCAAGAAATCGAACTCTCTGTTTATCCGCGTGAAAACCTCGACGGCAAAAAAATCCTTGTCCTCGCGCCTCATGCTGACGATGCTGAACTCGGCGCATACGGTTTGTACGAAAAACACGCCGCCAATTCAATGATCTGCACTTTAACCGCCAGCGAAGGCGGCAGCTTCCACTATGGTAATCTTTACAGCACATGCGACTTCGACACCCAGGCACAATATCTGCAAAAAGGCCGGATGCGCGTTTGGAACAGCCTAGCCGTTCCCCTTTTGGCCGGCGTGCCGTCTGAAAACATCCTGCAACTGGGCTACTTCGACAGCACATTGACCGCCATGCGCCAAAATCCGGAAAAAGAGATTAAATCGACCAAAATCGATACGACCGATGTCGATATTTTCCGCAGTGCCAATACCTCCCCATTGGCGAAACACCTCAAACCCGGCTCGACTTGGAACAGCTTGGTAGACAACCTCGGCTATCTGATAGAAACGTTCCAGCCGGATATTATCGTGACGCCGTCCCCCAATATTGACACGCATCCCGACCACCAGCATACTGCGCTGGCCGCCATCGAAGCCCTGCGTAAAATCGATTACCGCCGCGGCAATCTGTTTTTGCACACCATCCATTATCTGAGTGACGACTTCCCTATCGGCAAAGTAGGGTCTTCCCTCAGCCTGCCGCCATCCTCCGAACAACCGTTTTACTTCCAAAGCATCTATTCCCATCCTTTGGATAAAGAAGAGCAAAACCGCAAACTTCTCGCCCTGGACGCCATGAACGACATCCGCCCCAATTCAGACGGCTATATGCGTTGGAGCACCATGATATTCAAAGGTTTAAACAAACTACGGCACCACGTCCTCCATCTCGACAAAGACTTGGTCAACCGCTTTGTCCGCAGCAACGAATTCTTCTATACCGTCCCCATCAGCGATTTGTACCAAGAAGAGACGCTGAAACAAATCACCTATCAGGGCAAAGCCCAATAAACCGGAAAGGCCGTCTGAAAAAATGTTTCAGACGGCCTTTATCACACCTAATCAAAACAATAAAATCACCGCATTACAAACGAAAAACACCAAGCCCAAATCCAAACGCGACAACCCAAGTTATAATAAAACCCTTCCCACACGTCCCACATCATCATGCCAATTTACTTCATCGCCGATTTACACCTGAGCGAATCCCATCCTCAACTGACCGCACTCTTCCAGAAATTTATGCAAGAAAAAGCCGTCCACGCCCAAGCCGTATACATTCTTGGCGACCTTTTCGATTTTTGGATCGGCGATGACGAAAACAGCCCTTTGGTTCAAACCATCAAACAAACCATCCGCAGCCTGACCGAGCGCGGCATTGCCTGCTATTTTATCCACGGCAACCGCGACTTCCTCATCGGCAAAACCTTTGCCCGCGACACCGGCATGACCTTACTACCCGAGTACGCCGTTATCGACCTGTTCGGCACACCCACCCTGCTCTGTCACGGCGACACTCTCTGCACCGACGACCATTCTTATCAAAAATTCCGCCGTACCGTCCATCAAAAATGGCTGCAACGCCTGTTCCTGCTCCTGCCGCTCACACTCCGGCTAAACATCGCCACCAAAATCCGCAAGCAGAGCAAACAGGACAAACAACACAAAACCGCCGACATCATGGACGTCAATCCGGCCTTTACCCACGAAACCGTCCAACGCTTCCACACGCCCCTGCTCATTCACGGCCATACCCACCGCGAAAATATCCACCGCAACGCCGATTACACCCGCATCGTACTCGGCGACTGGCGCGACAATTACGCCTCCATTCTCGAAGTCAATGCCGAAGGCTACCGTTTTATCGCCTTATAAAACATCAGGCCGTCTGAAAACCGGTTTCCCGATTATTCAGACGGCCTGACTGACAAACATCCTCAAACCGTTTACGCAAACCAACCGCGTATCCGTTCCAAACCACCAAAGCGCACGCACGCATCCGCATTCGCTTCAGTTTTCGGTTTCGCCCGATAAGCAATGCCGAATCCCGCCTCCCGTATCATCGGAATATCGTTCGCACCATCACCCATCGCCACTACCTGCCACGGAGCCAAACCCAGAAGCTCACGGTATTCACGCAGCAAATCCGTCTTAGCCTGCGCATCGATAATCCGCCCTTTCAGACGGCCTGTCAGCTTGCCGTTTTCCACTTCCAACACATTCGCAAAATGGAAATCCAAGCCTAAACGCTGTTGCAGGCGTTCCGTAAAGAACGTAAACCCGCCCGACACCAGCATAAACTTCACATCATTCCGTTTGCACTCTTCCAACAAAAATTCCGCGCCCGGCGAGAGCTGCAACACATTCTCGTACACCTCTTCCAACACGTGCTCGTCCAAACCGGACAGCAAAGCCACACGCTTACGCAAAGACTGCTCAAAGTCCAGCTCGCCACGCATCGACTGCTCCGTAATTGCAGCCACCTCATCCTTCAGCCCAACACCGGCCGCAATCTCATCCACGCACTCAATCGTAATCAGCGTCGAATCCATATCGCTGACAATCAGTCCCAAATCAGCAAAAGCCACATCCGGCAATACCGCACCATCTATCTGCTGCGCAATCAACGCCGCACGCATCTCGTCCGTCAATTCAAAATCATCATCAACCGGCACACGCAACACTGACTTCCCTGATGGCGCAGACACCAAACCGCCAAACGCCGACCAGTCGCAAACGCCTAAATCCCCATGCTGCAACACCAAAACTTTCTTCATCTCATTCTCCTCATACCCCAAAACCTTTACAAACATATCGGGTACACATTCAGCTTAAAACCCCAAACCGTATTTTTGCAAAGGCCTTAAAAAACCAAAACAACATTATAGCCGAACAACCCCGGCAATTTTCAGACGGCCTGTAAACAATTCAGCTAGAGCTACCAATGCCAATCCCTGCATCAACTAACCAAGCAATTACTCAAAAATTTGATTTTAGGCAAGCCGACTAAAATTTTTGCCAGTAACAGGCAACTTCTGTTGATTTTTCTTACAATTTCGATATAGTTCTTTATGGCTAGTTTGATACCACCCTTTGTATCTAGTTTTCATTGCATTACCACCTCCATTCGTTGCCAACGGCTCCCTTTCCGGCGGCAACTTTTTTTGACCCGATGGTTTGGCAAAATCGAAATTGAATCAAATAAAATGATTCGGAGATTTAAATTTAATTTTTAAAACAAAATGGATTATAAAAAATAACTGCTCAATTTAAACAGATATTGCCGCCAATATTTAAAAACAAACAGATCTTTCTTTATCAAGGACCTCATCAAATGCATCATTCTGAAAAACTATTCAAACTGAGCACACTTGCCCTCTGCCTTGCCGCATTGCCCCAAGCCGCACAAGCTGCCGAAGAGGTACGGCAGGCTGAAGTGGAACAAGTTACCGTTGTCGGCAAAAACAAAAGCTTGCGCACTGAAAGTCAAAACAGCTACACAGTATCCGCCCTGCGCTCAACCACGGGGCTGGTCCTCTCTCCGCGGGAAATCCCCCAATCCGTCAGCGTCATTACTAAAAAACAAATTGAAGACCAAGGCATCACCGACTTAGAAGGTGCGTTGCAAAACGCTACCGGCATCAATGTTTTCAAAAGCGGCGGACGCACGCATTTCATGTCGCGCGGCTATTTTATCGAACAATTTGAAGAAGACGGCATTGCCACGCAACTCGGCTCTCCCGGAGGATTCGGCTTAGGCGGCCCGGCCGGCGACCCGACCAGTGCAACCGATATGGCAATGTACGACCACATTGAAGTAGTGCGCGGTGCGGCAGGTTTGACACAGGCAAACAACGAACCCGGCGGCACGGTAAACGCCGTCCGCAAAAAGCCGACTGCAAAACGCCAGCTTTCCGCCGATTTGATGGCAAACTCATGGGGTAAAGTAAACAGCGTCTTTGATGCATCCGGCACTTTAAGCCAAGAACACGGCCTGCGCGGACGCTTTGTCGGCTCGGTTGGCAGCAACAAAACCTTCAAAGACCAATCCGGCGGCCGTGACACCCTTCTGTATGGCGTGATGGACAAAGACATCGGCGACAACAGCAAACTTACCTGGGGCGCAAGCTATCTCAACCAAACTGAAACACCTGATCCTGACGGCCTGCCTATGCGTGCAGACGGCAAAGAGTGGAAACGCAGCCGCTATCTAGGTGCGGATTGGAACGAAGCTCGCCTGAAAAAATACAATCTTTTTGCCGAGTTTGAACATTATTTCAACGACAACTGGAAACTGAGCAGCAAGTTGGACTGGCGTAAAAACACCAGTTCAAAAGAATATTACACGCTGGGCGGCACAGGTAACGGTATCGGTACAGACGGCCTGGGAACCACATACAGCTTCGACCGTTACGATGCAGGCAACCGCCAGTTCACTTTCCAAAACAACCTGACCGGCCGCATCTTCGCTTTCGGCCAAAATCACGACCTCTTCTTCATGCACAGTTATTCCAAAGAGAACGTGAATTCAAGCAACCGCTGGCTCAACGACAGCAGCAACTATGACGCAGATGCCTTTAACGGCAGCGAGAAAGCCAAACCCGATTGGGATTCTGCCACAGCCAAAGCCCGTGGCGGCGACGGCCGTTATACTACCCATGCCTTCGGTTTGGGCGCGCGCATCAATCCTACCGACAAACTACACATCATCGCAGGCGGACGCTACACCAGCTGGAAACGCGACTACTATTGGGATCGCGACCTCAAAGACGGGGCAGCAGGTTCATCAGACTCGCTCAAACGCAACCGCTTCGTTCCTTATGCCGGCATCACTTACGACATCACGCCTAAACAAAGTATTTACGCCGCCTATACGTCCATCTTCAAACAAACGATGAACCGCGACTACAACGACAACCTACTGCCGCCGATTATGGGTCGCAACTACGAACTCGGTTGGAAAGGCGAATGGAACGAAGGCCGTCTGAATACTTCCGTCGCCCTCTACCGCACCGACAAAGACAACAACAACCAACGCGTTAATGCGAAACCGCACGCCTACTGGGAACCGCTCAACCAAAGCAGCCGCGGCTTGGATGCCGAAATCTCCGGCAGCCTGACCGACCGTTGGCAGGTTTACGCAGGCTACACCTTCAACCGCAGCACCAACCGCAACAGCGTCGGTGACAATGTTGAATCGCGCCGAAAAGGCTACAACTTCAGCAGCCATACGCCGAAACATATGTTCCGCCTCTACACCAGCTATATCCTGCCGGTGGATGACGGCAAATGGACGGTCGGACTGGGCTTAAAGAGCAGCAGCAAAACCGCCAATTCCTACGGCTCCATCAAGCAAGGCGGCTACACGGTTTGGAACACCAACGTCCAATACCGCCCGAGCAAAAACCTGCAACTGGGGCTGGCGGTCAACAACCTGACCGACAAACGCTACTACGAAAACCAATACAGCCGTGCCGCCAACAGCGGCAACTTCTACGGCGAACCGCGCAATGCCGTGTTCAGCCTGAAGTGGAAGATGTAGTCCGTCTGCGGTAGCAAAATTAAAAAAACAATAATTAAGTCATATTCGGCAATCTACCCGACCTGCTCCTGACAGTCAGGGAACAATTGCCGTTGTTGTAAAAGTAAGGGGTCGTCTGAAAACTGCCGTTTGAGTTTTCAGACGACCCCTTTTTTACATAAAAACCTCTTAACCCCCACCTAAAGGAGCTGCGATGAACCATCCGATTCGTTATGCCTATCTGCTTGCCGCCGTCCCGCTGCAACTTTCCGCCCAAACCGCCGATCAGACGGAACATGTCGAACAGTCTGCCGTTACCGTAACCGAGCAAAGCAGTATCGCCTCGCGCGACGGCTACACCGTACCTACCATGTCGACTGCTACCGGCCTGCCGCTTGCGCCCAAAGACACACCGCAATCCGTCAGCGTTATCACACGCAAACAGATGGATGATTCGGGCGCGACCACGCTGGAAGAAGCATTGAAAACCACCACAGGACTGCACATGTACAAACAGGGTTTCCAAACCCGCTTTCAATCCAGGGGCTTCAGTATCGCTCAAATCAGCGAAGACGGCGTCAATTCGACCGTCTGCACCATGTGCGGCAACAATCCGCACGATACCAAGCAACTGACCGATACCGCACTTTACGACCGCATCGAAGTCGTGCGCGGAGCGACAGGTATGCATAAGGCGCAAAGCGAGCCGGGCGGCACCATCAACGCCATCCGCAAACGCCCGACCGCCACGCCCCTGCTCGAACTTGATGCAACTGCCAACCGCTTCGGCACGCTGCGTACGTCTGCCGATGTATCGGGATTCCTCAGCCGCGACAATGGCTTGCGCGGGCGCGCGGTTGCCGTACTTGAAAAAAACAAAAGCTGGCGTAAAAACAGCGACGGCAATAAAGGGATCATTTACGGCGTTATCGACAAGCAAATCGGGCAAAACGATATGCTGACATTGGGGGCGATGTATCACCGTGAGAAAGATGTTCCCATCCTGTATGGTCTGCCCATCAACGCCGATGGCAGCGACTCTCGCTTACCGCGCGATACCTATTTGGGCGCAAACTGGAACCGTACGGATTACAAAAAGGCCAATGTATTTGCCGAATGGAAGCATGATTTCAGCGATCGTTGGAATTTGACTACTTCCGCTGATTACCGCCGCAACAAATCTGTTACCGAATACGCCTATGTCCCGCATAGGCAAGACCTCTCGCCCGCAGGCACGGTGAGCGACAGCTTTACCGGCAGAAGCGACCGAAACAACCGCCAATGGACATTCCAAAGCAACTTAAAAGGTAAATTCGACTTGTTCGGCCGCGAACACGATTTGTACGCAGGCTACAGATACTCCAAAGAGAAATTTGACAATATTTGGCGCGGTACGCGCTTTGATAATGGCAACTACTCTGTCTTGTCGTGGAAGGGAGATGAAATCGCCAAACCCGATTGGAACAATTCACGCATGCTCGAAACGCGTCAAACCGTCCCGAATACGCACACGGCGACCATCGCCACCCGCCTGAACCTTACCGACAAATGGCACATCCTGCTTGGTACGAGTTACAGCCGCTGGCGGATGTCCCAACACTTGTCATGGATGAACAACCCTGACAGAAACTATAAAAAAGGTCGCTTCATCCCCTACGCAGGCATTACCTACGACCTCACCCCGCAACAAAACCTATATGCCAGCTACACCAGCATTTTCCTTTATCCGGGTGAGTATTACGACATCAACGGCAAGTCTATGTCGCCTGTGATGGGCAACAGCTATGAAATCGGCTGGAAAGGCGCGTGGAACAACAACAGGCTGAACACCAGCATCGCCCTGTTCCAAACCGAAAAACACAACCAGCCCACATACACATGGTTGGGTAGAGACCCCGCAACAGGCAATGTCCGACCATTCGTACGCGGCGACCGCGCCATCTACACGCCTGTCCGCATGGAAAGCCGCGGCATTGATGCCGAAATTGCCGGCAACATCACCGACGACTGGCAGATTTTTGCGGGCTATACCTTCAACAAAAGGCGTTATACCTCCACCGCTGCCGAACGTACCGCAGAGCGCAACGGTCGAGGGGTCGATTTCAGCCAGCACACGCCCCGACATATCTTCCGCCTTAATACCATGTACCGCGTGCCCGGTGTGGCGCGCAAATGGACGGTGGGCGGCGGTGTGAACGTCCAAAGCAAATCCAGCCCGATTATGGTGAACGGAGAGAAACAATATTTGGGCGGTTACGCCGTTTGGCATGCAGCTGTACAATACGAGCCCTCCAAACACACCAAGCTCAGCCTGAAAGTCGACAACCTGACCGACAAACGCTATTACGAAAGCTATGCCCACCGCGATACCAATCAAGGACATTACTACGGACAGCCGCGCAATGTAACCTTGAACTTCAAGTGGAAGATGTAGCCGTTGTATGAAGTGAGGTCGTCTGAAAACACAAGCCGGCTTTCAGACGACCTCTTGCCCCTGCCGTCATGCCCGTTCATACCGACATGACGGCATCGGTATTTTTATTTGAACATCTGCAAGCAGTCGTCTGAAACCCAGCAGGAAACAAAAGCGTCGGATATAGTGGATTAACTTTAAACCAGTACGGCGTTGCCTCGCCTTGTCGTACTATCTGTACTGTCTGCGGCTTCGTCGCCTTGTCCTGATTTAAATTTAATCCACTATAGTGTGTCTGATACAGCTACCCCAGCCGATGCAAATTTTCAGACGACCTCCCGTTATTTGTACCAACACACCCCCATGAACATCCTCAAAAAATTCTCCCGACTCGCCCGCCCTTTCTGGACGGGGGTACACGGTCGCCTCCAATGGCTGATGCTTGCCGTTTTGATAGGGTTTACCCTATTCTCTATTACCATCAGCGTTTGGATTGCCGCATGGGACAAACGCTTCTACGATGCGCTCGCCGCGTTTGACGGCGCGTCCATGCCCGCGCTCATCGTCGAATACCTCGGCTACATGGCGATGATTATCGGCTGCATCGTCTGCGGCGACTGGCTGCAAAAACGCCTCATCTTCCGCTGGCGCACCCACCTGACCGAACAATTCCAGCAAAACTGGCTCGAAGGCCACAAACACTACCGCCTGCGCCTGACCGGCGAACCCGACAACCCCGACCAGCGCATCGCCGAAGACGTCTACCTGCTCGCCGACCAAAGCATCGGGCTGTTCCGTTCCTTCATCAATAATATTGCCAAATTCAGCGCGTTCGTCGCCGTATTGTGGAAGCTCTCCGGCGTGCAGACCTTCAACATCGGCGGACGCGACATCACCATACACGGCTACCTCGTCTGGGTTGCCCTGATTTATTCCGTCATCAGCACCCTGATTGCCCACCTCGTCGGCCGCAAACTCAAAAATCTCAACATCGACCGCCAGCACCGCGAAGCCGACTACCGCGCCGCCCTCCTGCGCGTGCGCGACCACGCCGAACAAATCGCCTTCTACAACGGAGGCGAAGCCGAAACAGGCCGTCTGAAACAACGCTACCTCCGCATCCGCGACAACTGGCGGCGGCTCACCAACTGCGAATTCCGCCAAGAAACCTTTTGGGCGACCTACGTGCGCATCAGCATCTTCATCCCCATCCTCGCCACCCTGCCCATGTACCTCGCCAAAACCATGACCTTCGGCGACATGATGCAGACCCGCACATCGTTTGCCCGCATCCAAGACAGCTTCGGCTGGTTTACTGACGCATACCGCCGCCTGATTGAATGGGCGGCAGTCATCGAACGGCTTTCCGGTTTTCAGACGGCCTTGGAACAAGCAGAACAAAAAAGCCCCTCCCTTCAGTCACACCAAACAGATTTGCCGCATCATAGCGGCAAGGTCGTCTTGCAAAACCTTACCATCCACACCCAAACCGGCAGCCCCCTGCTTACTGATATTCACCTCCAAGCCCGTTCTCCGGAATGGGTATTGCTTGAAGGACGAAGCGGCATCGGCAAATCTACGCTGCTTCGCGTGCTTGCCGGTTTATGGCCGTATTATCACGGCAGTTTTTCCCTTGAAGGCAGCCGCCTGTTTTTCCCGCAACGCCCTTACCTGCCTGCGGACACATTGCGTCAAACTGTCAGCTATCCCTATACTGCCTGCCAAGACGACCATTTGATTCAAACTGTTTTGGAACAAGTCGGCTTAAGCAGCCCCACGGGTAGGTTGCACACGTTGATGAACGATTTGGACACCTCACACGAATGGCACGGCATCCTTTCCGGCGGCGAACAACAACGCCTCAGCCTTGCACGCGCACTGCTGCACAAACCGCAAATCCTGTTCCTAGATGAAGCCACCAACCAGCTCGATGATGAATCCGCCCTGATGTTGATGCAGACCCTCAAGCAACATTTGCCCGATACTTTGGTCATCGGCATCAGCCACCAACCCAAAATTCAAGCCCTGTTTGATAGCTCTCTGAATTTGAATGAAAAAATTATTTAAATGTTAAAATGTGCAAAACGCTTGCTTTCAATCCTAACAAGAGATATAGTACTAAGTAACTAGTTCTTATTGATGAGAGCTACTCCTTGGATACTTGCCTCCGGTTCTCCAACCCGGGGGCATTTTTTTGCGTTTTTATTTTGTGTTCGTATGGATAGGATAAAGACGAAACACCCACCACAAATCAACAGGCAAATCAAACCGCAAACTGCGTTTTCCAAACGCTCAGGCCGTCTGAAATCCTCTCTCCAATATCGTTAATCCCATATTTCAGACGGCCTGTTTAACCCTCTATTGCAAAGCTTGGCACAAGCAGCGCTGACTGACGGCAATTAATTACTATATAATCAAACGCATTGTTACCCCTACAAAGGAGCCACACCATGACCACAAAAATTAAAATTGGTATCGTCGGTGCAACCGGTTACACAGGCGTTGAATTGTTGCGCCTGCTCAGCAGCCACCCCAACGCAGAGGTTACTGCCGTCACCAGCCGAAGCGAAGCCGGTATTGCGGTTGCCGACTACTTCCCCAGCCTGCGCGGCATTTACGACCTTGCATTCCAAACGCCCGAAGAGGCCGGGCTTGACCTCTGCGACCTCGTATTCTTCGCTACGCCCAACGGCGTAGCCATGAAAGAAGCACCGTCCCTTATCGAAAAAGGCGTACGCGTGATTGACCTGTCTGCCGACTTCCGCATCCGCGACATCCCAACATGGGAACAATGGTACAAAATGACCCATGCCGCGCCGCAACTCGTTTCCCAAGCAGTGTATGGTTTGTGCGAACTTCACAAAGACGACATCGCCAAAGCCATGCTGGTGGCCAATCCGGGTTGCTACCCTACCTGCGTTTCTCTGCCCTTATTGCCACTGCTTCAAGCTGGCCGTCTGAAGGCCAATGCGCCGCTGATTGCCGACTGTAAATCCGGTGTTTCCGGTGCGGGTCGCAAAGCCAGCACCCACGCCCTATTGTGCGAAGCAGGTGAAAACTTCAAAGCCTACGGAGTCAGCGGCCACCGCCATTTGCCTGAAATCCAACAAACCCTGTCCAGACTGCAAGACCATGTTTCAGACGGCCTGATTTTCGTGCCACACCTTGTTCCGATGATACGCGGTATGCATGCCACTCTGTATCTGCACCTGCAAGAACATACCGATCCTGAAGCCTTGCTGCACGAATACTACCGCGACAGTCCTTTTGTTGATATTTTGCCTTCAGGTTCGACACCTGAAACCCGCAGCGTGCGCGGCGCCAACCTTTGCCGTATCAGCGTTCAAAGAGCGCCCAATCAAGACGATGTGTGGATTGTTCTTTCCGTCATCGACAACTTGGTTAAAGGCGCAGCCGGTCAAGCCGTGCAGAATATGAACATTATGTTCGGCCTGCCCGAAACCACCGGCCTGACTAATGCACCATTAATGCCTTAATATCATTCTTATTAAAAATACAAGGCCGTCTGAAACAATGGTTTTCAGACGGCCTTTATTAATTCATACGCAAACATCACTCATACACCACGCCGGCAAGCATTTCTTCTTCATTCAAGTTACCGTACTGTTGCTCCCAATCGTGGGTGGCCTCCACCATATCACATTCTTTGGCGAAGGCAAGCAGCCTGCCGTCCATCTGATCCAAACTCAAGCTGCCCAAACGTTCGCATTCCGAAGCCGTCAAATTACCGTCCGCTTCATGTGCTTCCGAAGATCCGAAAGGCAGGGCAAAAAAACCCAGTACCAACGCCAGTAGCACCCAAAAAATATTTTTACGCGAACGAGTCATTTCACACCTCTCATCATAATCACATAGCAGGTTTAAGTCAGAAAAACTAAACCAAATAAAACTAAACTAAGAAAAATCGAACAAAAAATTAGAAATATCGATTCATCTAAGACAAAACGAATAATACTAAGAAAAAATAGAATGTGCAATACTTTTTCTTAGGTTAGGTAATTTTTTTCTTACAATTTTATAAAAACTAAGGTAAAATACACTCAAATCGTCCAAACCATATAAAAAACATACCTCCATAAAGGCATAAACATGGATACCTTTAAAGACCGCCTGGCTTTCTTATGGAAAGATGAAGCCCGCCAAGCCAAGATCGCCGCCGACATTGATATGACCATCGCCGGATTCAGCCGTATCTGGAACGAAGGCGGCCTGCCGAAATCGGAAACGCTAAAAAAAATCAAACAACTTAAAGGCTGTAGCATAGACTGGCTTTTGACAGGCGAAGGTTCTCCCTTCCCCGATTCCGAAGCCCCAAAAGCCACAGCAACCGACACACTGGGCAACCCTGTCGATATAGACGAATTTGTCTTCGTACCGCGTTACGACATCCAAGCAGCGGCCGGACACGGCCAGCTCGTCGGCGATGAACAGCCCATGTTCGCCATGGCGTTCCGACGCTATTGGATAGAAAATTATGTGACGCGCGACATCAAAAACCTTTCCGTTATCTCAGTCAAAGGCGACTCGATGGAAGGCGTGCTGAATGATGGCGACACCATCCTCATCAACCACGGCCAAACCACGCCGCGCGACGGCCTCTATGTTTTACGCCTTAACGAAAACCTTTTGGTCAAACGCTTGCAACTGATACCCGGCGGCATCGTCAACGTCATTTCTGCCAACGAGGCCTACCCTACTTTTGAAATCGACTTGAAAAACCCGACCGACGACGTTGCCATCATCGGCCGTGTAGAATGGTTTGGCAGAAGCATCTAAATCTGACATACTGGTGCTTGAAATTTCTGCCATGCCCTCCATGTAAGCTGGCAGACCCTGTCTGCACAAACTTGCCTTGACTAACGGTTTGCGCGACAATAGTAAAAATATTCATATAAAAGGAATCACATCATGTCAGACGAAAGCCCTATTATCTTTACTGACAGCTGCTGCACCAAAGTTGCCGACCTGATTGCCGAAGAGAACAATCCCGACCTGAAATTGCGCGTATTCGTCAACGGCGGCGGTTGCTCCGGCTTCCAATACGGTTTTACCTTTGACGAAATCAAAAATGACGACGATTTTGAAATCCAGAAAAACGGCCTGACGTTCTTGGTTGACCCGATGAGCTACCAATATTTGGTTGGTGCGGAAATCGACTACACCGAAAGCCTGCAAGGTTCTCAATTCGTCATCCGCAATCCGAATGCAGAGACAACTTGCGGTTGCGGTTCGTCCTTCTCCGTATAAACAATCCGTTTTTGCCACAAAAACAGGCCGTCTGTATCTTCAGACGGCCTTTTGTGTGAATTTATTTTAAACAATTTTAGATTTACTTTATAATAATAATATCGGGCGTAAATATTTACTCTACAATAGACATAACATTGGACATGTATGTTTCCATATAAATAAAAAATTATTGTCCAGCCGATTAACGACACAAAGGCAAACCGTACCTGGTCTGCCTGAGACTGCAGCCTCTGTTTTGGCTCGTATCATAAGCCAAAACAGCTCAAACACAATAACAAAACCTTAGGCTAAACCCATTTGGTTGACGCAGTCGAAATACTCATGGGATATCAATGAGCAAACAAGAAAAATTTTTCGACGTATACGTTTCCTATCCGCCGAACACGGATAGGGAGCTCATCCACGCCTGCCTGTATGAGAACCTGCCCGAAAACGAAGTCGAGAGCCTGATTCAAGCCTTGGCTGAGCGTCCGCAAGCGATTGTGGCCGAAAAATGTACCCAAGATGAGCGCGAAAATGCGCAGCATTACTTCAGCTATTTGGGTTTGGACGTGATCGTCCGTCAGTCTATGGAATTGGAAGCAGTTGAAGAAGAAACTATGTCGGCAGCCAATACTCCCGACCCTATCCAATGCCCCGTCTGCATGACGATTATTGACGAACTAGATGCACAGGAATGTAAAACCTGCCACTTTGATTTGACAGAAAAAAATGAGCTGGCCATCCAGCGTAAGCGCATTGAATGGCAGGAAAAAATCTCTTTCGAGCATAAAAAACAAACCGAAATCGCCCACAAGCTCAAATACGAGCGCGAGCAGGAAGAGAAAAAGCTGCGCAAGAAAATCCGTGCCGAGTTGGAATCCCAACTACGCGAAGAGTTAGACCAAAATCCTGAGCTGGCAGCACTTGCAGCGAGGAAGAAAACACAGTTCCTGCTTACAATGGCTATCGTATTCGCCGTTTTGAGCCTGCTTGCACTCGGCTATATAGCTGCAAAATTCTTCTAAACCGATTCAAAAACTTAAGGCCGTCTGAAAACAGATTTTCAGACGGCCTTTTATTTCCTTATTGATTGAGCCATTTCAATCAAGCCTCTTGCACATCAACGTCCACCGACCATCTGATTTTGCCGTCGCGGTTTTGCTGCAACACCTGCACCCACAAACTTACGGCGCGGTGCAAATCCTGTCGGGATGTTGATTCAAGGAAGATTTGCGCGCGTTCGCGTTCAGCGAGGCGCACCATCAGCATCGGAGCGGCACCAAACTGGGAGACGCTTTCGGGCAAAAGCGGGGCAAGGGTTTCTTTGGCGGCGTTGAGAAATTCCATCGCATCGGCAACATGCGGCGCATCGGCACGGACGGCGGTCTGGAAACCGAAAGGCGGCATGGCGAACATTTGCCGCTCGTTCAATTCGTTTTCGGCAAACACGGCGTAGTCCTGCGCTTTGACGGCGGCGAAGACGGGATGTTCGGGCAGTTGGGTTTGTATCAACACCTTGCCGGGTTTGTCGGCGCGCCCCGCCCTTCCGGACACCTGCATCAGCTCTGCAAACAGCCTTTCCGGCGCACGAAAGTCCGCGCTATACAGGCTGCCGTCGGCGTTCAATACGATAACGAGGTTAAGCCGCGCGAAATCATGACCTTTGGCGAGCATCTGCGTACCGACCAGAATGTCGATTTCGTTGTCGGCGATGCGGCGGTACAAATCTGCCCAGTCGTTTTTGTGCGCAGTGCTGTCCCTGTCAACACGGACGACGGCAGCCTTGGGCAGGAAGGCGCGCAGGGTTTCTTCGACGCGCTGCGTGCCGTGGCCGACGGCGGTCAGGTCTTGGTTGCCGCAGTCGGGGCATTTGAATGGGATGGGTTCGCGGTGGTCGCAATGGTGGCAGCGCAGTTGGCGGGCGCGTTGGTGCAGCACCATTTTAGCGGAGCAGTTTGGACAGCCGAAGGTATGGCCGCAGTCGCCGCAAAACAGCGCGGGCGCGAAACCGCGCCGGTTGAGGTACACCAGCGACATGCCACCTGCTTCAAAATTCTGTTTTAAAAGCTGCAAGGCTTGCGGCGAGAAGCCGTTGTCAAGTTTCAGACGGCCTACGTTGAGAATTTCTACTTGCGGCAGTTGCGCGGCGGCATGGGCGCGCTCGGTCAGTTGCAGCAGGCGGTACGCGCCGCTTTGCGCCTTGTGCCAGCTCTCCAAGCTGGGCGTGGCACTGCCCAACACGACGGGACAGCCGCTCTGCTTCGCCCGCCACACCGCCAAATCGCGGGCGTGGTAGCGCAATTCGTTGTCTTGTTTGAACGAGCCGTCGTGTTCCTCATCGACCACAATTAGCCCGACATCAGGCAAAGGTGTGAACACCGCCAACCGTGTGCCAATCACCAGCTTCGCCTGCCCCAACATAGCGCGCAAATAATCCTGCGTGCGCTTGCCTGCAGCCATCTGGCTGTGCAACACGGCGGTCGGCACATCGGCAAAACGGTTTTCCACCCGCTTCAAAAGCTGCGGCGTGAGGTTGATTTCCGGCAACAAAAACAACACTTGCCGCCCCTGCGCCAACACTTTCGCCATCGCATCGAAATACACTTCGGTCTTGCCGCTGCCGGTGATGCCGTACAGCAAAAACGGTTGAAATTTACCAAAGGCCGTCTGAATTTCATCGGAAGCCTTCTGCTGGTCGGCATTTAATACAAATTCAGAGTGCGAAGCCTGGCCATTGCACGACCTTAAAACGGGCTTCGCCGCTTCCGTTGTTTCAATCCAACCCTGTTCCGCCCAATCTTCGATTAACTTCGCCGCCTGCGCATTCACCTGCTTCAACGCCGCCATCGTCATCCCGCCCGACAGCAGCGCGTCCCACAAAGCGGCTTTTTTGTTGAACCGTGCCGGCGGCGGCATTTGCGCCCTGCCCGCTTCGTTCAGCGCGTAAAACAACGGCGGCTGCGGCATTTCCACCGCGCGCGTTTCCTTCAAACCCTGCGGCAGTGCGGCAAACACCGCCTGCCCCATCGGATAGTGGTAATAACGCGACGTAAATGCCAACAAATCACGCCAGCTTTGAGGCAACGGCTTTTCTTCCATAAAGGCCGTCTGAACGCTCAAAATCCGCGCCGCATCCATATCGGGCGCGATATCCGTTTCCCACACAACCCCGACAACGGTTTTATTACGAAAAGGCACAAGCACCCGCGTTCCCAGAGGAAGCGGCTCGGAATGGGAATACGTCAAAAGGCCGTCTGAAAGCGGCACGTTTACGGCAATACGGTGGTAGAACATACAAACAATCAAATCATTTTTTCGTATTTTAACAGCCGAAAGCTATTTTCAGACGATAATTTGAGCCTGAGTACAATGCAGACATGACGGAGGTTTGATACAATGCTTTATTTCAACACACGCAAGTCTCTCGCATGAAAACCAAGTTAATCAAAATCTTAACGCCGTTTGCCGTTCTTCCTTTGTTGGCATGCGGTCAACCTGCCGTATCCAATGCCAACGCGGCGCCTGCACCGGCTGCCAAAGCGGAAGCGCCTGCCGACAAATCCGTTGCCACTTCTTTGAAAGCGCGTCTGGAAAAAGTCTATGCCGCCCAGGATTTGAAAGTTTTGAGCGTCAGTGAAACACCGATTAAAGGCATTTATGAAGTTGTCGTCAGCGGCAAACAAATCATCTATACCGATGCTAAAGGCGACTATATGCTCGTTGGCGACCTCATCAACGTCAATACGCGCCAAAGCATGACTGAAGAACGCGCCGCCGATTTGAACAAAATCGACTTCGCTTCCCTGCCTTTGGATAAAGCCATCAAAGAAGTACGCGGCAACGGCAAACTGAAAGTCGCTGTTTTCTCCGATCCGGACTGCCCGTACTGCAAACGCTTGGAGCATGAGTTTGAAAAAATGACCGACATCACGATTTATACCTTCATGATGCCGATTCCAAGCCTGCACCCTGATGCCGCGCGCAAAGCCGAGCTGTTGTGGTGTCAACCTAATCCGACCCAGGCATGGATCGACTGGATGCGCAAAGGCAAATTCCCAAGCGGCAAAGCAAACTGCGAAAACCCTGTTGCAGAAACCACTTCATTGGGCGAACAATTCGGCTTCAACGGCACGCCGACCGTAGTCTTCCCTAACGGCCGCAGCCAAAGCGGTTACAGCCCTATGCCTCACCTCAAAGAAATCATCGAGAAAAACCAGTAATACTTTTCAGGTTTTAATCTCCATAAAGGACGCTTTACGCGTCCTTTTTTCATGTCGCCCGCCATCAACTGCCTTCAGACGGCCTCAATACAGACAAATATAAAAAAGGACGTGTCCAACACGTCCTTTTTTCCCTTTACCTTACAGGTAGAATTTTTCAATTACTTTCAGGTTTTCATCCAATTTGTACACCAGCGGCTGACCGGTTGGGATTTCCAAACCCATGATGTCTTCGTCGGAAATGCCTTCGATGTGTTTGGCCAACGCGCGCAGGGAATTGCCGTGTGCCGCAACCAATACACGTTTGCCGCTCAAGATGGCCGGAGCGATTTGATCTTCCCAGAAAGGCAGAACGCGCTCGAGGGTCACTTTGAGGTTTTCGCCATCAGGTACGACATCGCTAGGCAGGTTAGCATAGCGGCGGTCGTTGTGGGCGGAGTGAGGGTCTTTAGGATCGAGCAGCGGAGGCAGGGTGTCGTAGCTGCGGCGCCAGATGTGGACTTGCTCGTCGCCGTATTTTTCTGCGGTTTGTTTTTTATCCATACCTTGCAGCTGGCCGTAGTGGCGCTCGTTCAAACGCCATGATTTGATTTGTGGAACAAACAGTTGGTCGGATTCTTCCAAAACGATGTTACAGGTTTTGATGGCACGGGTCAGAACGGAGGTAAAGGCGATGTCGAACTCGTAGCCCTTCTCTTTCAGCTTTTTACCTGCTGCTGCGGCTTCTGCCAAACCTTGCTCGCTCAGCTTAACGTCGCGCCAGCCGGTGAAAAGGTTTTTCGCGTTCCATTCGCTTTGTCCGTGACGGATGAATACTAATTCCATGATAGTTTGCTCCAATGAAGTTTGGGAAAAGGTATTTATAGCACACTTTGCCGCCGCGCTGATAACGTCGGCGGTTTCTTTTGATATGTTGCAAGTTTGCTTCTAGTCTTCAGACGGCCTTGTCGGAAGGTAAACATCAAACCGCGTGCTTTTGCCTGTGTATTGATAAGCAGGTTTGCGCCCGTCGAGAAATTCGCCCAAGCGCGGGCGTTTGACGACAATGCGTTTTTTGGCGGTATTCAATGCCGCATCCAATAACTCGGCTTCATCTTGTGCCGAGCCGACCAAGTCGTGAAAGTAAGCCATTTCTTTTTTCACAGCTGCGGTTTTGCGACGCTCCGGATACATCGGGTCGAGGTACACTACATCGGGCATACCGTTTTCCATTGCCAATTCCTGCATTAAATCAACGGAATTGCCGAAATGCAAAGTAATGCGTTGGGCAATCTCCCGTGTCTCTTCACTTTGCCCCACCCTATTGAGGCCGTCTGAAAGTAGACAGGCAACCGCAGGATTTTGTTCAAAAGTGTGTACATTCAAACCCAACGAGGCAAGCACAAAACTGTCGCGCCCCAGTCCGCCGGTAGCGTCCCAGACAGTCGGTTGTACAGTGTGGTTGACTGCTTTGGCAATCAACTCGCCTCCGCCTTTAGTGCGCCGATAATGGGCGGCACCGCCATCAAAATCAACGCGGACACGGCCTTTTTCACCGGCGCGGCACAAACTGATGCCGCTTTCGTCAGCGATAAGGAAACTGCCTTCTTCAGGCTGCCGGTCGATAACGGTCAACCCGAACGGCTCGGTAAGGCTGCGAAGTTCGGCAGATGCGGTTTCGTCAAAATAAATCTTGTACATAAGGCTTATGTTTCAGACGGCCTTGAAAACTCAGGCCGTCTGAACGTTTTAATTGATGTCCAAGCGTTCCATGCGGTAGCGCATAGAGCGGAAGCTGATGCCCAAAAGTTTGGCGGCTTGGGTACGGTTGTAACGGGTTTGCTGCAAAGCCTGCTCGATGATACTGCGTTCCACTTGGTCGAGGTAATCCTGTATCTGCATGGTACGCGGATCAAACGGCGGAATGGGGCTGTGATTGAGCGTGGTTTCGCGCGCGTCAGGTTCGGCAATATCGTCAAAGGAAAAGCCGCTGCGTTCAGCCTTAACCTGTGGGGCGTTTTGAATCTGCAAGTCGTCCACTTGTATCACTTGGCCTACCGTCAACGCAACGGCGCGTTCAAGGATATTTTCCAACTCGCGGAAGTTGCCGGGGTAGCTGTAATGCAACAGGGCTTCTTGGGCTTTCGGGCTGAGTTTGTAGGTTTGATTGCCGTGACGGTGTTTATACAACAGATACAGAATCAGTGCGCCCAAGTCTTCGCGCATTTCGCGCAAAGGCGGCATGTGCAGGGAGACTACGTTGAGGCGGTAATACAAGTCCTGACGGAATGCACCGCTTTCAATCAAAGCTTCGAGGTTTTTATGGGTTGCACAAATAATGCGCACATCCACAGAGGTTTCCCGCGCATCGCCGATACGGCGCACGGCTTTTTCTTGAATGGCGCGCAGGAGTTTGACCTGCATGGCAAGCGGCAAATCGGCAACTTCATCAAGGAACAAAGTGCCGCCGTCGGCGTGTTGGAAAAAACCTAAACGGTCTTGATCTGCGCCGGTAAAGCTGCCTTTTTTGTAACCGAAAAATTCGCTTTCCATCAGGTTTTCAGGAATAGCTCCGCAGTTGACAGCAATAAACGGTTTGTCGGCGCGGTCGGACAACTCATGAATGGTACGTGCCGCTTGCTCTTTACCCGTACCGGACTCGCCGGAGATATAAACGGGAACAAGGCTGCGGGCCAATCTGCGAATCAGGTGGCGTACTTCGACCATTTGCGGCGAAGTACCCAACAGGCGCGGCATATCGTCGTCGCCTTCCAATATAGGTGCGTCTTGTTGCAAAGCAGGATTGATGTTACCGGCCGAAAAACGCTCTTTTAAGGAATTGAGCCCTTCCGGAACAGTCAAAGGCCGGTTAAATTCGCTCTGTACGCTCTTAGGCGGCGTAACGACAGGCTTGGCCGGCTGAGGTTCGGGTTTATACAGGGCGGCAGAAACAGGCGCAGGCTGCAATTTGACTTTTTCAGACGGCGTGGGTTCGGCAGTATTATCGGAAACCGATACTGCCGATTTAACCAATGAACGCAACTGCGACAGCGTAATCGGTTTTTGCAGATAATCAAACGCCCCCGCTTTCAAGGCTTCAACGGCTTGGTCGGCATTGCCGAAAGCCGTAATCACGGCGACGGGCGTGTCGAGCATCAATTCGTCGATGTATTGAACCACCTCGAGGCCGGAGCCGTCGGGCATACGCATATCGGTCAACACCAGCGAATAATCGTTGTTGTCTAGCCTGTCTTTGGCTTCTTCAACACCAGCCGCAGTATCGACGCGCAGACCCATTTTCATCAGGGTCATTTCCATCAGGTCGCGGATGTCTGCCTCGTCATCGACAACCAAAACCGGCTCTTGCAATTTATTCATCCTGCGCTTGCTCCTTCGGTAAAATCAGTTCAAACCCGTTCATTTCAGGGTGATAATGCAGCTGCCCCATATTGGCGTGTGCCAACTCGCGTGCGACGTAAAGCCCCAAACCGGTACCTTGTTTTTCGGTGGTGTAAAACGGCTCGAACAGATGATTTCGTACATCGGGCGGCACGCCTTTGCCGTTGTCCGCCACTACGATGGAAATATGCATCCTGCCGCTAGAGCGGATAAGAACGGTAATGGCGTTTTCGTCCTGACGGCTGTGTCGCCAAGCGTTGTTGCACAAGTTCCACATCACTTGCTGCAAGTGCATGGAGTCAACCAATACGGTCAGGTTGTTGCCGTCCATATTCATACGCAGACAGCCGATGGCATCGGGATTGTTTAAGGTAAATTCCTGCTTGAATTCCAACCAAAATTTCATCAGATTAATCGGCTGGCGGCTGATGTTGTCTCGTTTGTTAAGCAGGGATACGTCTTCCAACATCTTGTCGATGCGTTGGATATTGCTGTCGATGATGTTGTAGAGCTTGGCCTTGAGCGGATCTGCCTCATCACCCTCTTGCAACAAATCGCTGGCATGACGGATGGCGGACATCGGGTTGCGGATTTCGTGGGCAAGGTTGGCAGTCAACTGTCCGAGCGAAGTCAGCTTGGTGGACATGGCCTCCGCAGCCACTTCACGCAATGAGCGGACATACAGCATCAGCAGCTCGGTCTGCTCCTGAATCAGCGGAACGGCTCGAACGTGCATGGCGTGTTGGAAAATATGGATATCGGTTTCAAAAGGTTTGTCGGGTTGGCGCTGCCAACGTGCCACCAGTTCGCCAAACACGATTTCCTGCTGATCGATAATCAGGCTGGGGAAATAGATTTTTGCCTGTTTGTTAAACAGCCACACGCGTTGGGTCGCATCAATCACCACAACCGCTTCCTGTACGCGGTTCAAAACCAAATGGTTCAAGCCGCTAATACGGCGGTAGGCCAGTTGATGACGGCTGGCGGACTCTGTGGCCTGCTCCAGATAACGGGCAGCAAACGATGTCAGCATCGCCACCAGATAGCCTGCGCCGATCAGCATCGAAGAATTCACCATTGATTTCGCGTCCCAATTAAACGAATCGAAACGCATGCTGCCGTCTAAAAACAGGTTCAAAATAAACAGCATGGCCGTATAGCCTGCATACAGCATAGGGTAGTGGCCATAACTGAGCAGACACGACGTAGCAACAAACGGCAAAACCAAAATCCCGAAACCGGAAGCCGTACCGCCGGAGATATACACCAAAACCATCATCATGGTGATGTCGACCACGGCACTGGCATTGGGCAAATCCAAAGACTGCCACTGCCAGCCCGGGCGGAACACGGAGAGCATAATCAGGAGGAAATACAGCGTTACCCAGATATAAAACTCAACGTCCGGCAACGAAATGCCAATCAGGTTGCCACCCGTGTAGCTGCCGAAAGCGTGCAAAACCAAAAGCGGTAAGACGATGGCTATTCGGGCAATGTTGATTACACCGGGAATCCGCTCCCTCAGATTACCCAGTTCTTGAAGATTGGCTCTGTTCATAAATGAACCTTTTTTTATTATCATGCAATGTCGTATAAATTTAATTTATTTAGATATATTTGTTCTTGTTTCAGGACAAACTTTTCAGACGGCCTGATATTTCCAATACCTTGCCTTTTTTACCGCGTTTGCCGTCAATATCGGCAATACGCAGTTTTTCCTGATGTTCTGCACCGCGTCGGCCGACCGATACAACGGTAAATTCAGGAGAAGTCGTCACCATAATGTGTTCCAAAGATGCACCATCAGCCAACGACATCAGCTGCAAACCGCGGCCTTTAGGCATGACTTTAAGCTCGCCGATGGAAAACGCCAAGAGGCGGTGGTCGCTGCTGGCCAGTACGACTTTGCAGTCGGGATTGATCAGCGAAGAAGCATAGACGGCAACCGGCGGCAGGACGGTTTCGCCGCTGTCCACGGTCATCACCACTTTACCCGCTTTCACGCGTCCGACCATATCGGCCAACTTGGTGATAAAGCCGTAGCCGCCGCTGCCTGAAAGCAAGTAATGCTGTTCGGGCTGGCCGGTGAGCATGGCGACGGGTTTCGCGCCGTTTTGCAGCTCGATTAAGGATGAAACCGGTACGCCGTCGCCGCGTCCTCCGGGGATTTCGGCGGCATCGAGCGTGTAGGTTCTGCCCAATGAATCCAGGATGACGACGGGTAAAACAGTGCGGCCTTCAAGGGTTTGTTTGAGACGATCGCCTTCTTTGAACGCGGTTTGGCTCAAATCGAGGTTGTGTCCGGCGCGGCTGCGTATCCAGCCTTTTTCCGACAGGATCAGCGTGATGGGTTCGTCGGCGGTGGTTTGCGTCAGCACGGCGCGTCCGGCTTCTTCCACCAGCGTGCGGCGCGCGTCGCCAAACTGCTTCATGTCCGCCTGCATCTCTTTGATAATCAGCTTGCGTTTTTCGTTTTCGTCGCCCAAAAGGATATTCAGACGACCTTGTTCTTCGCGCAATTCGTTCAATTCTTTTTCGAGTTTGAAACCTTCCAAACGCGCCAACTGGCGCAGGCGGATTTCCAAAATGTCTTCGGTTTGGATTTCGGTCAATCCGAACGCCGCCATCAGGTCGGCTTTCGGATCGTCTGATTCGCGGATGACTTTAATCACTTCGTCAATGTGCAGAAAGACTTTCAGACGGCCTTCAAGGATGTGCAGCCGTTTTTCCACTTGGTTCAAACGGAATTTCAGACGGCGTGTTACGGTTACGATGCGGAAATCTAGCCATTCCTGCAAAATCGTTTTCAGGTTTTTCTGCGCGGGACGGTTGTCCAAACCCATCATCACCAAGTTCATGGAGACATTGCCTTCCAGCGAAGTCTGCGCCATCAGCGTGTTGATGAATGTATCGGTATCGATGCGGCTGGATTTTGGTTCAAATACAAGGCGCACAGGATGTTCGCCGTCTGATTCGTCGCGCACGCGGTCGATTAAATCCAGCATCAGCTTTTTGGTGTTGAGCTGGTCTTGGTTGAGCTGCTTCTTGCCTGCTTTCGGTTTCGGGTTGGTTTGTTCTTCGATTTCAGCAAGGATTTTGGCGGAATTGGCGTTCGGCGGCAGCTCGGTCACAATCACGCGCCACTGTCCGCGCGCCAGCTTCTCGATTTCATAACGCGCACGCACGCGCACGCTGCCTTTGCCGGTTTCGTAAATGCGGCGTAATTCATCCGCCGGCGTGATGATTTGACCACCGCCGGCAAAATCGGGCGCAGGAATGTATTGCATCAGGTCGGCGGTTTCCAGCGTCGGCTTTTTCAACAGCGCAATCGCCGCCTGCGTGACTTCGTTTAAATTGTGTGATGGGATTTCAGTCGCCATGCCCACCGCAATGCCTGATGCGCCGTTGAGCAAGACCATAGGCAGACGGGCTGGCAGGTGTACAGGTTCGTCAAACGCACCGTCGTAGTTCGGCACAAAATCTACCGTACCCTGATTGATTTCGGACAACAGCAATTCCGCAATCGGCGTCAGCCGCGCTTCGGTGTAACGCATCGCCGCCGCCCCGTCGCCGTCGCGCGAACCGAAGTTGCCGATGCCGTCGATTAAGGGGTAGCGCAAGGTAAAATCCTGCGCCATGCGCACCATCGCCTCATAGGCGGAACTATCGCCGTGCGGATGGTATTTACCCAAAATTTCGCCGACCACGCGCGCCGATTTCACCGGCTTCGCCCCCGCCGTCAAACCCATATCGCGCATGGCAAACAAAATACGTCGTTGTACAGGCTTTTGACCGTCTGAAACTTCAGGCAGCGCGCGGCCTTTGACCACGCTCATGGCGTATTCGAGATAGGCGCGTTCGGCATATTGACCTAACAGCAGGTAGTCTTCGCCGATAGGAGATGGACTTGGAGCGGAAATGTGTTCTGTCATCAGGATGGTAAAACGAAATAAATTAAAGAAGGATATTGTAAAGCAAAATCGGTAGTCATAGCCAATTTGAGTGATGAACGGTAGCGCAGCGACAATAAGGCTTCCCGAATCAGGTCAGCAAATGAAATCTGTTTCGACAAAAAAGGCCGTCTGAAACCATTTCATGTTTCAGACGGCCTTTTTATTTTGGTTTTAAATCAAAACTTCGTTATTCTGCAGTAGCCGATTTGGCCGCAGTTTTAATGGTTAAGGTCAACGCGGCGGCGATGGCCAGGGAAACACCGGCAAAAGTCATCGCGTTGGCAGGGTTTGAACCCAAGAAGGTTTTGTACACCCAGCCGAAAGATACGGTTTCAATCAGCATTGGAATCACAATCATCATGTTCACAATACCCATGTACACGCCGTAACGTTCTTTCGGAATAGAACCGACCACAATCATAAACGGCACGCCCATCATACTTGCCCAACCGACACCGAAACCAATCATCGGCGCAAACATCAGGTATTTGTTGCCGATGTGCGGAATGGTGAGCAAGGCCAGCGCGGCAAGGGTTACGGCAAAGGCGTGAACATATTTGGCGGCGTATTTGCGCGCCATCCACATCAGGCCGAAGGCGGAGATAAAGGTTACCACGTTGTAGAAACCGTTTACCAGGCCGGTCCATGCAACCGCTTGGCTATACGCTTCGGTATTTTCAACGGTCGAGTCCCAGACAGATTGGACGATACTGTGGGAAATATATTGCCAGTAGATGAAGAGCGCGTACCATTGAAAGAGATACACCAAAGCCAGTTGCCACAGGGCAGTCGGCATTTCGCGCACGGCAACGACAATATCTTTAACAGCATGGGCCGGACCGCTCGGCTGGGCTTTAATGGCCGCCATTTCTTCAGGGCTGGGCTCGCGTTCGGCTGTTGATAAAACGGTAACCAAAACCGAACCGATGGAGCAGACCGCACCAATATAAAACGAACCGAATACCCAATACGGAATGCCTGCTTCGGAAGTTTGTTGCAACCAGCCGATTTGTTGGAAGATGTAGAGGGAAACGTTGGCCAGGGTAATGCCCAAGCCGGTAAACACGGACTGCATCAAGAAACCGGTGGATTGCTGTTGTTCAGGAACGGTATCGGCAATAAAGGCACGGAAAGGTTCCATTGCCGTGTTGTTGCTGATGTCCAAGAGCCACAGCAGCAATACGGCCACCCACAAGGCGGTAACGTGCGGATAAATAAAGAGGCAGAGGCTGCAACCGATGGCGCCGATCAAGAAATACGGACGGCGGCGACCCAATCCCGGCACCCAAGTGCGGTCACTCATCGCACCAATCATCGGCTGCACCAGCAAACCGGTAATCGGGCCTGCCATATTCAAAATCGGCAATTGGCTCGGGTCGGCATGAAGAAAGCTGAAAATCGGGTTAATCGCAGTCTGCTGCAACCCGAAGCTGTATTGAATGCCGAAGAAACCGAAGTTCATCAGCATAATCTGGCGAAGTGTCATCGCCACTTGTGGGGAGATTTTCATAGGAAGGCTACTCCTGGATAATAAACTATGGAAACAACAAACTCCAATTTCAGCGGTATGACGCTCTTATTGTATTGGGCCGCCTTTTTCAATGAGGCAACCCTGTTTTCAGACGGCCTTTATTTTGACCGTTTATATAATCTTGTTTTGATGTGTGTTTGTGTTGTTTGAAGCTTATTTTTAGGCCGTCTGAAACTATTTATTCATCACAGACTGACGCCAGATGGTTTCCCCAACAACCTTGACGGGCTGAGCCGTACCGGCCGGATGTTCGATGTATTGGAACAGCAAATCCGCCGCCATTTCACCCATACGCAGATAAGGCAGCTCGGTGCTGGTCAACGGCGGAAACAGCGTTTCCGCAATCGCGCTGTGGTTATCATATCCGGCAACCGAAACTTGCTCGGGAACCCGCACGCCGCGCGTCCTCAAAATCCCGTACACGCGCACTGCCATTTCATCGTTACCGCAGCAAATTACCGTCGGCGGAAGCGGCAAAGACAGCAGCTTCAAAATAGCCGAAATCAAAGACCCGCTGTCGTTGCTGAAGTCAGGATAACCAGTTTGCACCAAATCAGGATCGAAGACAATATCCGCATCTGCCAAAGCCCGGTGGTATCCGGCCAATCTCAATCTCGTTGCTTCTACGCCCGGCTGCAAAGTCACATAAGCAATCCGTTTGTGTCCGCTTTGAATAATTCGGCGCACCAAGCCATACTGCCCTGCTTCGTCATCCGGCAAAACCGACGGCGTACCTGCCAAATCAAAACAGTTGACCAACACCATCGGACAACGGTTGGGCACTTCCGGTAGCAATACTTCCTGATGGAAACCTGCCACATATAAAATCCCCTCGGCACGATGCTCCATAAAGGTACGAATCAGCGGCTCCATCTGACCGGGCTGCCCCGACTTGTTGTCGATGTCGGCAATCATCAAAATCTTGCCTTGTGCGCGAATCTGCTGCTGAATGCCCTTAATCAAGAACATATCCGGAATGCCGTGTCCGCCCGTATTCTCACCCGTCCGCGAAATGGCGCCGGTAATCAGGCCGACCAAGCCAGAACGGTGGGACCGCATAATCCGCGCCACAGAAGACGGGATATAGCCCAAAGCGGCAATCGCTGTTTCTACTTTGGAACGGGTTTTATCGCTGACCGGCGCATCGCCGTTAATTACCCGGCTGACCGTCTTGGGAGACACCCCGGCATAAGCAGCGACATCATAAATTGTAGCCATCTTACGAACCCGCCCCGACAGGATTTCAATAATGTTACATAGGATAACACAGCAGACATCGGTGTCATACCCCCTTTTTTACAGAAACTTGATGATAATCAACCATTTCTATTGCATTTTGCATACATTTCTTAAGCAAAACCGACCCTACCACCTCCCAAAAGTTGTGCAAATTTGTTAAACTACAAACAACTATAAAAAGCAGAAAATAGATACCCTGCTTGTTTACCGTTACATACTAAGGAAACGAGATGTCCTCATACTCAGACGCATGGCAGGCCTTGGAAACCCATCATGCCGATACGCAACACATTACCCTGCGCGAACGCTTCGCCGCAGATGCCGAACGTTTCAATAATATGCACGAAATTCTGTATGGTTTGTTATTTGATTACAGTAAAAACCGCCTAGATGAAAATACCCTTGATTTATTGTGCCAACTGGCCGAAGCAGCCGATTTGCCACAATATATGCAGGCCATGAGCAGCGGCGAAAAAATCAACACCAGCGAACACCGCGCCGTCCTCCACACCGCCCTGCGCCTGCCGGCCAATGCCCAACCCATTTACGTCGACGGCGAAAACATCGTGTCCAAAGTTCATCACGAACTCAACCGCACCCTCGAATTCGCACGCCAACTCCTAGACGGCACCCACGCAGGCATTACCGGCAAACCCATTACCGACTTGGTTCACATCGGTATCGGCGGCTCCGATTTGGGTCCGCGCATGGCCACACAGGCGCTGCAACCTTATTGGCAAAACATCCGTGTCCACTTTGTCAGCAACTCCGATGATGCCGACCTGACCCAAACCCTTCTCGGCCTCAACCCCGAAACCACCGTATTCAGCATTGCCAGCAAATCGTTCCGCACACCGGAAACCCTGCTCAATGCCTATGCGGCGCGTACTTGGTACCGCGATGCAGGTTTGCCTGATTCCGGCATCTACCGCCACTTCTGCGCCATTTCCGCCGATGTGGCCGCTGCCCAAAACTTCGGTATCTCCCCCGACAAAGTCTTCGCCATGTCCGACTGGGTCGGCGGCCGCTATTCCGTCTGGTCGCCCATCGGCCTGCCTCTGATGGTTGCCGTCGGCGAAAAAGCGTTCCGCAAAATGCTGGCCGGCGCACACGCGATGGATACCCATTTCTTCGAAACACCATTCCGCCGCAACATTCCCTTCCTGATGGCGCTCATCAATGTTTGGTACAACAACTTCCAATATTCAGACGGCCAAACCGTTGTCCCATACAGCCACAACATGCGCCTCTTTACCCCATGGCTCAACCAACTCGATATGGAAAGCCTCGGCAAACAGCGTACATCAGACGGCCAACCCGTTTCCTGCACCACCGGCGGCATTGTCTTTGGTGATGAAGGTGTCAACTGCCAACATGCCTACTTCCAGCTTCTACACCAAGGTACGCGTCTGATCCCCGTCGACTTTATCGTCCCCATGACCACAATCTACGGCAACCACCGCCAACACCGCTTTACCGTTGCCAACGCCTTTGCCCAAGCCGAAGCGCTGATGAAAGGCAAGACCTTAGACGAAGTACAAGTCGAATTAGCCGCCCTGCCCCAAGACGAACGCGACCGTCTTGCGCCGCAAAAAGAATTCCCCGGCAACCGTCCGAGCAACAGCCTGCTCATCGACAGCCTGACGCCTTTCAACCTCGGCATGCTGATGGCAGCCTACGAACATCGCACCTTTGTTCAGGGCGTGATTTGGCGTATCAACCCCTTCGACCAATGGGGCGTGGAATACGGTAAAGAACTGGCCAAAACCATCGAGCCCGAACTCGAACGCGGCACGCCGGCACACGACAACTCCACCAACGGTCTGATTGCCTTCTACCGCAACTGCAACGCAGCATCGAAGGCCGTCTGAAAATAAAATATCCGTAAAACAAACATATCTGCTTGTCTTACGGACATTTCAAAACCCTATCGGCTTGTTCCAACAAAAGGCCGTCTGAAACTTTATCCATTCAGTTTCAGACGACCTTTTATTATTCAATAAAGATAGCAGAAGTTGATTCGCCATATCCCCCATCTTTGCTACAATATCCCTTTTCTTTTTTATTGATTCCACTATGACAACCGCACCCCAACCCAGCACTTGGCGCAAGATTTTTTCGCGCAAAATGCTGATTTGTATCTTTACAGGCTTCACTTCGGGGTTGCCGCTTTATTTTCTGATCAACCTGATTCCGGCATGGTTGCGCAGCGAACATGTTGATTTGAAAACCATCGGCCTGATGGCACTTATCGGACTGCCTTTCACTTGGAAATTTATCTGGTCTCCCGTCATTGATTTGGTCAGATTACCTTTTTTAGGACGGCGACGCGGTTGGATGCTGGTTACGCAAGTTGGTTTGCTGCTGACCTTGCTCGTTTACGCCTTCCTAAATCCTGCTCAGCATTTATATGTAATTATGGGCTTATCGTTGGTGGTCGCCTTTTTTTCTGCCAGCCAAGATATTGTATTGGATGCATTTCGCCGCGAAATTTTGTCAGATGAAGAATTAGGCTTAGGCAACTCTATCCACGTCAATGCCTACCGTATCGCCGCTTTGGTACCCGGCTCGCTCAGCTTGATCTTGGCCGACTTGATGCCTTGGCACAACGTATTCATCATTACTGCACTATTTATGCTGCCCGGTCTGCTGATGACCCTGTTTTTAGCCAAAGAGCCTGACATTCCACCATCTGTGTCGCGTACATTTGCCCAAACGGTTTCCGACCCTTTTAGTGAGTTCTTCTCCCGCAAAGGAATCAAACAGGCCATATTGGTATTGCTGTTTATCTTTCTCTACAAACTGGGCGACAGCATGGCCACTTCTTTGGCTACACCGTTTTATCTGGACATAGGCTTCAGCAAAACCGACATCGGCCTCATTGCCAAAAATGCCGGCTTATGGCCTGCTGTCATTGCCGGTATTGTAGGCGGTATTTGGATGATAAAGCTCGGTATCAACAGGGCTTTGTGGGTTTTCGGCGTAGCCCAATGGGTAACGATTCTAGGCTTTGCCTGGTTGGCAAATTTTGGCAAGTTTGAAACCATCACACTGACAGAGCAAATGATGCTTGCGGCCGTGATTGGTGCAGAAGCAGCGGGCGTAGGTCTGGGTACAGCGGCATTTGTCGCCTATATGGCCCGTGAAACCAATCCTGCTTTCACGGCCACACAATTGGCCCTCTTTACCAGCCTGTCAGCTGTTCCCCGTACATTTATCAATGCTTCGGCAGGCTATCTGATTGAAGCGATGGGTTACTTCAATTTCTACTGGCTGTGTTTTGCTTTGGGCATACCCGGCATGTTGCTGCTGTTTAAAGTGGCACCATGGAATGGCGACAAAGCGAATACCCGTTTGCAAGGCTAAATCTCCTTAACAAACAAAAGGCCGTCTGAATGTTCAGACGGCCTTTATCATACAAAAATTTTATTCTGCTTCAGGTTTGACAGTACTGCGGACATCGCCGCTTTTTTCTTTATGTTTCAAAACAGCGCGGTCGAGCTTATCCATCAAAACATCAATCGCGGCGTACATATCCTGCTCAATCGCTTCAACGTGCAAATCTTTGCCTGCCAGATGCGCATCGGCTTCGGCTTTTTGATTGACTTTTTCCACCGAGAGCGTGATGGTCACGGAAATGATGTTGTCGGCGTGGCGACTGATTCGTGCCAACTTGTCGGAAACATAGTTTTTGATGGCTTCGGTAACATCAAAATTCAGACCGGTGATTTTCAGATTCATGATACAGCTCCTTCGGTTGATTAGTCCGTCAAAACGGATCGGAATATATCTACTCGGTAAATTTTCGTTTGTGTGCCGGTGGTATGTCTAATGATTCTCTATATTTAGCAACTGTACGTCTGGCGATTTCAATGCCGCGTTGTTTTAATAATTTGACGAGGGTCTCGTCCGAATAGGGTTTGCTGCTGTCTTCGCTTTCAATCAGCTGGCTTAATACGGCTTTGATTGCGCCTTGGCTGAACCCTTCGCCATCATCGTCGGCATTGACTGCCTGTGTGAAGAAATAGCGTAACGCAAACAGGCCGCGCGGGCAAGACAAATATTTCTGGTTGGCGGCGCGCGAAATGGTGCTTTCCGCCAAACCCAATTCGGCGGCGGCATCTTTCATCAGCATGGGCGACAGGCCGATTTCTCCGAAAATGAAAAAATCTTCCTGATTTTTGACGATATACTCGGCAAGGCGGAGGACCGTGCTTTTACGCAGCTCCAAAGAATCAATGCGCTGCTTGGCTTCGCTGATTTTTTCCTTCCACTCCGGTGCGCCCTCTTCCGCTGATTTCATCAGGTCGCAATATTCCTGATTGAGCTGCAGCTTCGGCCAAGCCGCCTCGTTGCTGATGACTTCCCAGCCATCCTTGCCCTCTTTGACCCAAACGTCAGGCTGAATATAAGGCGTAGGCGTGGCAGAGGCGAAGCCGTAGGCCGGATAGGGATTGAGCTCGGCAATCATATCGAGCGCAGCTTCTATGGTTTCGCTGTCGGTATCGGGATAGAGTTTGCGGAAACGCAGAACGTTTTGTTTGCGGTTTTTGCCTAACTCTTGAAGCGAACTTTGCACCAAATGCGCGGCCATTTGTCTAGCCGGAGAAGCCGGCAAACGCATCAGCTGCAGCATGAGCGACTCGGTCAAGTCGGCCGCCGCCACGCCGGGCGGCTCAAAGGTTTGCAATACATCCAGCGCGTTTTGCAGGGCCTCTTCGTCCAGCATCCATTCTAACGGCGTGTGGTCGATGATTTCTTCGAGACTGTCGGTGAGGTAGCCTTGTTCGTCCAAAAAATCAATCAAGACGTGAACATAGGCTGCTTCCACTTGCGAAAGCGGATGCTCGCACACTTGGGCATGCAGATAGTGTTTGAAATCCTCTTCTTCGGCGATGTTGCTCCAAATATCTTCGGCATCGTCGCCACTCAACTGCTGACCTGCGCGCGGCATGGTTACCGCACGGTTGAGCCCGCTATCGGCAAACTCATCGGTTTCCGGACGCTCAAGCAGAGGATTGTCTGACAACCAGTCTTCCACTTCGCGCTCAAGCTCAAGACCCGACATCTGCAAGATGCGCAAAGACTGCTGCAGCCGCTGGTTGAGCTGCTGGGTCTGTTTGAGTTTAAGGACGAGTGAAGACATAGTGTTTTTTTTCGAAGTGTATAGATAGTTTTTCAGACGGCCTTTGTACGGAGGGCCGTCTGAAAAACTAGGTTATCGGTATTATATTTGTATTCTTAGTAATTATTTCAATATTTACAGATACCCTCAATTGAAATGAGAGCCTCGTGTGAAACCGGTTTTACGATTGCCGTCAAATATGCATTCAATATTTGAAATTTTCACCCAAGTAAACCGAACGGACTTGTTCATTATTGACCAAATCATCCGGCTTGCCAGAAGCCAATACCGTGCCGTCACTGATGATGTAGGCACGGTCGCAGATGCTGAGGGTTTCGCGCACGTTGTGGTCGGTAATCAATACGCCGATACCGCGTGATTTGAGGAACTCGATGATTTTCTGAATATCGATGACGGCAATCGGGTCAACGCCGGCAAAAGGTTCGTCCAACAAAATGAAACGCGGCTGCATGGCCAGCACGCGTGCGATTTCGACACGGCGGCGTTCGCCACCGGACAAGGACGGCGCAGGGTTGTTGCGCAGGCGCTCGATATTCAAATCTGCCAACAGTTTTTCAAGTTCAGCATCGATGCGGCTTTTGTCCTTCATGCTGATTTCCAAAATGGCGCGGATATTTTGTTCCACGGTCATTTTGCGGAAAATCGAGGCCTCCTGCGGCAGATAGCCGACGCCGAGGCGGGCGCGTTCGTGGATAGGCAGGTGGCGCAACTCTTGGCCGTCCAGCATCACGCTGCCTGCATCGGCGGCAATCAGGCCGACTATCATGTAAAAGCTGGTGGTCTTACCCGCGCCGTTGGGGCCGAGCAGGCCGATGACTTCGCCGCTTTCGATTTCAAGGGAGAAGCTTTTGACGACTTGGCGTTTTTTGAAACTTTTTTGCAGGTTTTGAACCACAAGACGGCTGTTGTTTGCGCTCATATTCTATTGACTTTCGATATTGACCTCAGGCCGTCTGAACCTTTTTCAGACGGCCTTTTTGTGTGTTTTCTTATTTGTTTTTCTGCGTGCTGGACGGCTGGATGACAACGCTGACGCGGCCGGATTTCGCAGCGGATTTCACACCGGATTTGGCACTGCCGTTAATGGTGTAAACCTCGGTTTTGGTGTTGTAAGTGATGACCGCACCTTCGGCTACATCGCCGCCTCGCTGTACTTTGGCATTGCCGGTCAGGGTAACCAGACTGGCTGCGGAAGAATACGTGACGGTATTGGCTTGGCCGTTGACCACGCCTTTACCGCCGTCCAACTCTTGGCTGAATTTGACGGGAGAGCCGGTGGCTTTCATCAACTGCTCGCTTTTGTCGTTGCGCGAAACGGTCACGCTGCCGGCACGGATATTGAGCGTGCCTTGTTTGATGATGACGTTGCCGGAAAAGGTGGTGCTTTGGTTGTTTTGGTCAAGCGAGCCTTGGTCGGCTTCGATTTGAATCGGCTGCTTGCTGTCGCTTTGCAGGGCAAAGGCCGGGCTGGCGGCAAAAACGGCAACAAGGGCTAAGGTTTTACAAATTTTTTGTATCATAAATTGTGGCTTTCACTTTGGAAGGGAAATTCAGCAAACCGGTTTTGTGGTCATAAGTCATGCCGTTTGCCTGACCGCTGGACTGTCCGTATTGGAAAGTAACAGGGCTGTCGGTATGGGCGTATTGCGCTTCAGTATCGACATTCAAACGTTCGGTTTTGACGATGCCGGCCAAACGCTTGGCATCTGCCGCTTTGTTTAAGACGACATTCTGTTCAAAAACGACTTTCTTATTTTGAATATTGTACGCGGCCTTGTCGCTGCCGACTTCGTACAGCAGGCTGCCGTCACGGTAAAACGAAAGATGCGGTTTATCCAAATGCACATCTGCGCTATTCGGATATTGGACGGCATCGACCGCGCTCAGGTTTTCTTTCAGACGGCCTTCTTGGTCAAAACGTTTGCCGTTGATGCCTTTCATCGAATATTGCGGCTCATTCGGATTGAGGACGACTTCTTCGACCTGCACTTCGCTGATGCGGCCGAGCCACGCTGCCAATGCGCCGAGTGAAACGGCCAACACCAGCGGAAAGGCGATTCCGTAACGCCATCTGATTTTCATCGTACATACTCTTTCAAAGCAGGTTCAAGCGTACCTTGCGCCTGCATAATCAAATCGCACACTTCACGCACCGCGCCTGCGCCGCCGGATCGTCGGGTTACATAATGGGCGTATTGCAAAGTAAACCAATGCGCTTCGGGGACGGCAACCGCCAATCCGCAACGCACCATCACGGGCAAATCGACAACATCGTCGCCGACAAAGGCGCACTCATGCTCCTCCACACCTGCCTGTTCGCACAATTGGGCGTAGGCGGCACGTTTGTCGTGAATGCCTTTGAAGTAATAGCTGATACCGAGCTGCTTCACGCGGATACCGACGGAAGGCGCATCGCGGCCGGTAATAATCGCCGTTTGCACGCCGCTGGCCTGAAGCATTTTCAAACCGTGTCCGTCCAAAGTGTGGAACGATTTGATTTCTTCTCCATTATCACGGATAAAAATGCGGCCGTCGGTCAAAACGCCGTCCACATCCAGTATCAGCAGTTTGATGCCTGAAGCGCGTTGTTGCAGGTCGGAAGAGAGGTTTTGCATAAGGTTTCCTTATTTCAGACGGCCTATTCTAGCATAAGGCCGTCTGAAAACGTTTTTGCCGTCGTTTCAGACAATTCGTGCCATCAATAAATCGTGCATGTTCAGTGCGCCAATCAGTACGCCGTTTTCTTCGACCACCAGCAAACCGTTCACATGGCCGCTTTGCATGGCTTTCAAAGCTTCAGTGGCAAGGCGGTCGGCTGAAATGGTTTTCGGCGAAGCGTGCATGATGTCGTCCACTTTCAACCCGGCAAAGCTGTCGCGTTCTTGAAACAGACGGCGCAAATCGCCATCGGTAAATACGCCTTTCAGACGGCCTTCGGCATCGGTTACCGCCAACATACCCAAGCCTTTTTCACTCATGCGGACAATGGCCTCTTTCAACGGCGTGCCCAACAAAACGGCAGGCAGAGCTTCTTCTTTGTGCATGATATCCGCCACGCGCAGCAACAGGCGTTTGCCCAAGCTGCCGGCTGGATGGCTTAAAGCAAAATCATCCGGCGTAAACGCACGCGCCTGCAGCAATACCACTGCCAGCGCATCACCCAACGCCATCACGGCGGTCGTACTGGAAGTCGGCGCAAGGCCGAGCGGGCAGGCTTCTTTGGAAACCGCCGCGGTAATATGGATATCGGCATGACGCGCCATGGTCGAAGTCGGATGGGCAGTGATACAAATAAGCGTGATGTTTTTACGTTTCAACGCCGGAATAATCGCCGCAATTTCATCACTTTCGCCGGAATTGGAAATGGCAACCACGACATCGTGGTCCACAATCATGCCCAAATCGCCGTGCGCCGCTTCGGCAGGATGGACGAAAAACGCAGGTGTGCCGGTAGAAGCCATGGTTGCCGCCATTTTGCGGCCGATGTGTCCGGACTTGCCCATGCCGGTAATGACGACCCTGCCCTTGCAGTGCAACAACGCTTCCGCCGCACGGACAAAATCATGATCCAAAGCCGCCGCAATTTCACGCAAACCTTCGGCTTCCGTATCTAATACATCGCGCGCCCAGTCGAGATAAAGTGTGTTTTCCGCCATCAAAGCTACCTTTCGTGCTTGAATTTAGGTTTGTTTTGCCCAACTTAATCAGCCGTAAACTGTTCAAATTCATCGAATCGGCGTAGCATTACCACCACTTCACAAACAAACCTATTATGTAAAAGGAATCAGAGATGACTATTTTATCGGACGTTAAAGCATTAGGACAACAAATCTGGTTGGACAATCTCTCACGTTCGCTGGTACAAAGCGGCGAATTGGCAGAAATGCTGAAGCAAGGTGTATGTGGCGTAACTTCCAATCCTGCCATTTTCCAAAAAGCCTTTGCCGGAGATGCCCTGTACGCCGATGAAGTAGCCGCGCTCAAACAGCAGGACCTGACCCCGAAACAACGCTACGAAACCATGGCGGTTGCTGATGTGCAAGCCGCTTGCGACGTGTGCCTTGAAGAACACGAATCCACCGGCGGTAAAACCGGCTTCGTCAGCCTCGAAGTTTCACCTGAATTATCGAAAGACGCACAAGGCACGGTTGAAGAAGCGCGCCGCCTGCACGCCGCCATCGGCCGCAAAAATGCCATGATTAAAGTACCGGCAACCGACGAAGGCATCGAAGCACTCGAAACCCTTGTTTCAGACGGCATCAGCGTCAACCTGACTCTGCTTTTCTCCCGCGCCCAAACCCTCAAAGCCTATGCGGCCTACACGCGCGGCATTGCCAAACGTTTGGAAGCAGGACACGACGTTTCCCATATCCAAGTTGTCGCCAGCTTCTTTATTTCCCGTGTCGATGCCGCATTGGACGCTACCCTGCCCGACCACCTCAAAGGCAAAATCGCCATTGCACTGGCCAAAGCCGCCTATCAAGATTGGGCGCAATACTTCGGCAGCAACGAATTTGCCGCACTTGCCGAAAAAGGTGCCAACCGCGTCCAACTTCTGTGGGCATCTACCGGCGTGAAAAACCCTGCCTATCCTGACACTTTGTACGTTGACAGCCTGATTGGCGCCCATACCGTCAACACCGTTCCCGATGCCACACTCAAAGCCTTTATCGACCACGGTACCGCTAAAGCCACTTTGACCGAAGGTGTGGACGAAGCCCAAGCGCAGCTTGCCGAAACCGCCAAACTCGGCATTGATGTCGAAACTTTGGCAACGCGTTTGCAGGAAGACGGTTTGAAACAATTTGAAGACGCTTTCGCCAAACTGCTTGCTCCCTTGGCTTAAGCGGATTGAACGGACGGCCGAGAAACTTAAATCATTTTGAAAAGTCTCAGGCCGTCTGAAACCCAAATTCGGGCGTGTACGGCACGCCCTTTTCTATCACGATTTGAATACCGTGCAGGCATACTGCCCCTGCCCTACAAAACCACCCTGCCATGTATATAGGACGTTTCGCCCCCAGCCCTACCGGCCTGCTTCATGTCGGCTCCCTACTGACTGCCGTCGCCTCCTATGCCGACGCGCGCGCTCATCAGGGCAAATGGCTGGTCCGCATTGAAGACCTTGACCCACCGCGCGAAATGCCCGGCGCCGCTGCCGATATTTTGCGCACGCTCGAAGCTTTCGGTTTTGAGTGGGATGGCGAAGTCGCCTATCAAAGCCGCCGTTACGACCTGTATCAAGACACCCTCGACCGCCTCAAAGCGGCCGGGCTGGTGTATCCCTGCTATTGCAGCCGAAAAGACTGGCAGGCGGCGGCAACACATGGCGCAGACGGATTTGTATATAACGGCCGTTGCCGCAATCCTCAGCAAAGACCCGACACGCAAAACAAAACTCCGGCATGGCGCATTCAAGTTCCCGATCGCGTAATCGGTTTTTCAGACGGCATTGTCGGATATTACGCACAAAATCTGGTACACGACATCGGCGATTTTGTCCTGCTTCGTGCCGACGGCTATTGGGCATATCAGCTTGCAGTGGTTGCCGACGATGCCGATCAAGGAATAACCCATATTGTCCGCGGTCAGGACTTGCTCGTTTCCACGCCGCGCCAAATCTATCTGCAACAATGCCTAGGCGTTCCCACCCCGGCCTACGCCCACCTTCCCCTACTGACCAACAACCAAGGGCAAAAATGGTCGAAACAAACCCTTGCTCCGGCTTTGGATTTGAATCAAAAAGAACAGCTTCTCCGCCAAGTCCTAACCTACCTCAACCTACCCGATGCACCTACAGTGAACCGTCCTCAAGAATTGCTCGATTGGGCGGTGGTGCACTGGCAAATGGACAAAATCCCAAAATCGTCCATTATCACGGACTGAATTAGCATGATTACAACAAAATTACTCTAGGTATTACAATATTTCATAAAATTATGTAAGTAATCTTCCGATTCATCCCAAACCATGCCCAAGAAGCGAAAAATCATGTATATTTTAAAAATTTCCTAAAATTGTCACAAACTGATAATTTCAAGCTTACAACAACATACGGCTGACGCGTTATTAAGGACGATAAAGCGCGGCAGTTCTCCCACGATACAACAAAAAGAATACCGCTATGCCAAGTGCCATTATTGTAGAAGACGAAGTATTAGCAGCAGAACGCTTACGTGTATTATTGGAAGAGTGCAATGTCGTACTGCTCAACGTCTTTCACCATGCCATGCCAGCATTGGAGTGGCTGAGCGTCCACGAAGTCGACATCGTCTTTGCCGACATCGGCATGCCGGAAATCGACGGTCTCGAGTTTGTCGAACGCATTAAGCGTACCGCCAAACGCCAGCCGGAAATTGTATTCACCACAGCCTACGAAGAACACGCCCTGCGCGCGTTTGAGCTGGCTGCCGCAGACTATCTGCTCAAACCAATCAAAATGACCCGCCTGCAAACCGCGCTTGACCGCATCATCGAGAAAAACCGCGAAAAAGCAGACAGTTTCACCCATTTCAAAGTGTACAACCGCGAACGCATGGTTGAAATCCCATGGCAACAGGCGCGCTACCTGATGGCGGAACACAAAACCGTCTATCTGTTTACCGGTGACGGCCAAAGCTACGAATTACCGAAAACATTGGTTTACTGGGAAGAATTGCTGGGCGATAAAGTCATCCGCATCCACCGCAATGCCCTCGTCTTCCGCCACACCCTAGACAGTCTGATTCGACTGGACGATGACGAAAACGATGAATCCGCATCCACGTGGAGCGCTAAAATTCTCGATATTCCGACCCCGTTGCCCGTCAGCCGCCGGCAACTCTCCACCCTGCGGAAAATCATTAAAAACAGCATCTAACAATGCGCTCCTTGACTCGTTCTCTTTAAATCAAAGGCCGTCTGAAAAGATACTTTTCAGACGGCCTTTTAACTTATCAGCCAAATGGTAGAAATTTAAAAAAAGAATAGTCCAAATCTGTCGTTTAGCTCTATCCAAGCTTTCAATTTGATCAAAGCTTGTTTTGCCCTCAAACAAGCTTTTCTATCCACCAATCCAACATTTTTGAATTACTACTACTCAACAGAAAAGGCCGTCTGAAAAAATTCAGACGGCCTCGATGCTTAAGCCTTACCAATTAAAAGAACAATTCACGCCAGCTGATGCGTTTGAGTCCGCATGTACGGCCTTCTACTTTCAGGCTGACCAGTTGGTTAGACAAGAGACTGCGATCACCCTTGGTTGCGAAACATTTATTGTTTGGCACGCTCGGCGTAGCGTTCAGCTCCTTATCCGTACCCGTGCCGCCGCTATCGCCATCGGCAGTTACCGGAGAATCGTCGGCTTTGCTGGAATTCAGATAAGTAAAATTGATAACGCCATCAAAAGTCATACCGTTGGCGTAATAAATCTGACCATTATTTTCACGTTTGAAAAATGTGCGATCCTTATCCTTACTGGAGATACGCGCATCACGCAAGCCTAAACGTCCGCCGTTTTCGGCATTTACGCCCAGAATAATCGTTTTCGCAGTCGTTTGTTCGGACTTACTGTCCGGCAAACAAACATCGGTACCGGAAGAATCGGGATGAATTGTTTTGGTTTCATACTTACGGATGGTCAGAACAGCTGTACGCAAAATCATCGTCGGTTTGACAGTCACACGTTCATTCGGACCTAAAGTCAGACTCCAGCCTTTTTTGCCTTCACCAACCTTATTATTGCTGACATAAATGTGTTCGCCGTCACTTTCTCTGGTTTGCTGTTCCAACTCACTGCTGTTTGCCAAAACCGCTTTTTTAGATTCATCAGTAGACACATCGTCGTAAATACCATAAACGGCATTGATTTGTCCGTTGGTACCTTCTAGTTCATTCTGATAAATCTCGCTACCCGTACCAAAAATAACGACATACTTGTCTTTACCGCGACGGGAGACCGCAGGCGCAGACGTAATCGGTTGATTACCCGAGCCTTGGAAAATCATTTGTGCCGACCATTCAGACGGTGTTTCACCACTCAAGTCGAAGCGGAACATATTACCGTAACGGTCACCTGCATAAGCAATATCGACAATACCGTCAAAATCGGTGTCTACCAAAGTGGGGGTAGAGAGGCCCCCTTTGCCATTGTGAACAGGAATTCTGCGCAAGAGCTTGCCGGCTTCTTTAGAAAAAGAAACATTAGTGCCAGTATTTTTCGTCCCTGCCTCTTTCCCTGTCATATCATAGACATATAAAGCCGTGTCATTATCCTCACTATTCACGTCTTCAGTACGATAACCGCTGGCCAAAAAGCCCGCATAACGCACATTCGATTCCAGATTAACCGGAGTAGTATCGCGCTTGATGGAAACACGGCCGATTTGTGTCGAACCAATGGTATAACCCAGCTTATTGCCAGTGCCTTTTGCAGTTTCAAACAAAGGTACAGTCGTATTCCAACTACTACTACGAACACTGTCAGCCACTGCACCAATATTCAACGCATACGCACCGCGTCCACCCTGACCCATCGCACCAAACATAAAGGTTTGCTTCTTATCAGGCGTTTGACGGAGAACAAAACCACCATTGACCATATAGCGGTGTGGTTGTCCTTTTGTGGAACCATAGCCCTCACGAGCAATATCCTTCAGGACTTTACCCAAAGTTGTCGCTTGACCTTTCTCGTCCTCGCGCTCCATGCTTGCCGGGATATAGCTGAGTTTCAGGTCATAAGGATTGCTTGACGTATCATTACGACGGAAAATATGTACCATGCCATCATTGGCAGCGGCGACCAAAAACTCTTGACGGCCTTTATCCTTATTCCCAATAGCTGCAACCGAACCGTCTAAAATATCGCCCAAATTACGTTCATCTTTATTTGGATCATTAGGGTCAGTCGGACGGACACGATAAGACTGGCTATAATCTTTTGCTCCTGCATCCGCTTTAATGGCTTCATCAGTACCTACTCGGCCAGTCCATTTCAGCAATGCATTTTTCCATTCCAACTTATCTTCTGCACTGCCGTCTGAAATGCCAAAATCAGAATTTTCAGCCTCATTATCTGCAACGCTATCGATGAAATAGGTTTTCCTGCCATCATTAACCAAAGTGAGGCGGTTATTAAATGATGGCTGGTCAAACTCTGTCGTATTGATAGGCGTACCATTGCGGTTTAATTTATAAAACCGCAACTGACTGCTCCAAGAGCCGGTATTCAAATGAACCGTTGCAGCCATATTGGGAATACCTGTACTGGTCGTCACCGGCGCAGTTGAAGCTGCCCCTTCAAATTTCATTATTTTGCTGTCAGTTTCAATATTGTCGATAATGGTTTTAAAGGCCTCAAGCAACTTTTCAGGTTTTGCGGCATTAAAATACCAGTCTGGGCGACTGGCACCCTTTTCCAGATAATCTCTCCCGACTTTAGAGATTCCCTCACCAAAGCCCACGGTAAAAGTCTGAACCAATTGCTTGCTATAATCTACGCCCTTAGGATCGCTTGGATCACCATCCCAGCTCTTGCCTGCAGCATCTCGACGATCCTCTGGCTTAATCGCAGCATCTAGACGATTTTCTGACTTAATCGCAGGTTTAATATCTTTTTCTGCCAAAGTCTGGCTAAAGAAACGCATACCGCGTTTTTCATCCTCATAGTTCCTATCCCAATAAGGAACAATAATTTCGCCAATGCCTTTGACTTCTCGTTTACCATCTTTTTCACCTAAAAGCACCCAATCCCCTGAATCATCATCTTTTGCATAATCAGTATATTGGCATTGAAACTTTTTCTTCCCTTCAGGAGTATCCAATCTCGGATCATAATTTGGCAGATCAAAATATACTTCACCTTTAAGGCCGATTCCTGAAAATTCCTTACCTTGCCCATGTTTATTTTCATAAGCTTTTACTTCAGACGGCCCAAAATATTCATAGACCTCATCCGAGCTACGATCAATAGCACGGTAATAGTTTGAATAATAATATTTTCGGTCATAATTGAAGTTAGTATTGGGAGATTTACGTGGGTCTTCTCCAGAGGCCTGATTGCTACAACTCATATTGGCATCGCCATCAGAAACCACGACAACATAGGATTTTTGACAACGGTATTTAATATTTGGAATAACGAAATTTTTGACAACTTCATAATAACGGCGCGTTGTCGGCGTAGCTTGGTAAGCCAACATCTCGTCTACCTTTTTCCTGACATATTCCCAGTTTCGACCGGCAGAACCATCCGTAAAGCCATCAGAATCCTTCATATCGCCTTTGTCATCGTCGGGGCTAGACAATTCTGCATATGCGTAAAGAGCATTATCCTTTTTCCTTTTTTCCTCATCCCATTTCCAATACCGAGGATTATTATGTAAAGTCTGCAAGCCCCAGTTAAACTGATCTTTATACCGCTCCAAAATCTTCTTTAATGCCGATTTTGCAATATTGATTTTTCTATTCTTATCATCTACATGATATTCACCCTTAGCATCAGCCAACATACTGCCCGAGTCATCAATCAAAAACATAATATTGTGTTTGACTCTGGGCTGGCCAATAGGCTCGTTTACGTTTTTCAGATAAAACGGAATTTCGGCAAAACCATTCTTTTCTTTAGATTGCTGGGGATTTGCCTGAACGGAAAAGCTAATGAGGGCTAAAGCGGAAGCGATGCTTGCATGAATGAGGCGATGGCGGCCTGATGGAGCGTTTTGCATAATGTGTTCTTTTTTCATCGGATAATCTCAGTTAAAAATGACGTTGTTTTTATTTTTTATGGGGCTACGATTTTAGCATAAACAGCCTGTTTCATGTTTGATTCGGCTGAATTTCCCTAAGCGCGCATTTCAAGCACAACAAAAATGAAACAATCCGCCTGCTCAGTTTTAAGACGGCCTGACTGAATATTTAGTTCAACCTTATTCATCAGGCATTCCAAAAGCAAGGGACTGTACCGTAAAGATAAAACGTTTTTAAATTATCGATTATTGGCTCTACGCTTGAAATTCCTATTACTTTGACTTAAAATACACTGCTTCTACGGCATAGACCGCTATGTCTGAAAAAGCACGTTACACAGCAAAATCAAAGCTGCGGAGCGTGTTTTTTTTTAGCCGAGATTTCCGAAGGCTGTCTTTTTTGTAAACAATTTTTATTTTTCAGACGGCCTGACCCATTTTTTTCGAACCGACCATCATCAGGCAAACAGGATTCCATCATGACCACTCCGGCTCTTCTCGTTCTCGCTGACGGCAGCGTATTTCACGGCACATCAATCGGTTACGAAGGTTCGACTTCCGGCGAAGTCGTGTTCAACACTTCCATGACCGGCTATCAGGAAATCCTGACCGACCCTTCCTACTGCAAACAAATCGTTACCCTCACCTATCCACACATCGGTAACACCGGCACCAACGCCGAAGATGAAGAAAGCCGCAGCGTTTACGCCGCCGGTTTGATTATCCGTGACCTACCGCTCTTGCACAGCAACTTCCGCGCATCCGAAAGCCTGCACGACTATTTGGTGCGCAACCAAACCGTCGCCATAGCCGATATCGATACCCGCCGCCTGACCACCCTGTTGCGTGAAAAAGGCTCACAAGGCGGTGCAATCTTGACCGGTGCAGATGCTACCGTTGAAAAAGCACAAGAACTCATCGCCGCATTCGGCAGCATGGTCGGCAAAGATTTGGCAAAAGAAGTTTCCTGCACAGAAACTTACGAATGGACCGAAGGCGAATGGGAATTAGGCAAAGGTTTCGTTACCCCTTCCGAACAGCCTTACCACGTTGTCGCCTACGATTTCGGCGTTAAAACCAACATCCTGCGCATGCTCGCCTCACGCGGCTGCCGCCTGACCGTCGTTCCTGCTCAAACTAGCGCGGAAGACGTCTTGGCACTCAATCCTGACGGCGTATTCCTGTCCAACGGCCCCGGCGATCCCGAGCCTTGCGACTACGCCATCAAAGCCGTACAAAAACTGATGGAAAGCGGCAAACCGATTTTCGGCATTTGCTTGGGACACCAGCTCATCAGCCTCGCCATCGGCGCAAAAACCCTGAAAATGCGCTTCAGCCATCACGGTGCCAACCACCCTGTACAAGATTTGGACAGCGGCAAAGTCGTCATCACCAGTCAAAACCACGGTTTCGCCGTCGATGCCGACACTTTGCCTACCAACGCACGCATTACCCACAAATCCTTGTTTGACAATACCTTGCAAGGCATCGAGCTGACCGACAAACCCGTATTCTGCTTCCAAGGCCACCCCGAAGCCAGCCCAGGCCCGCAAGATGTCGGTTATCTGTTCGACAAATTCATTGACAATATCAAAGCAGCAAAACAATAAAGCTGATTTTTTCAGACGGCCACACTCAACTCAACAACAGGCCGTCTGAAAACCAAACTTCAAAAATATAAATTCAGGCACACTCTCAACATCTACACAGTCTGAAATCCAACCCTCTAATCAGAAAGGAAAACCCATGACAGAAAAGCAAATGCGCATTCTTTCCGTCGTAGCCACCCTGACCGCCGTCGGTATGTACGTTTCCTATATCCCACAAATCCAAAACAACCTCGCCGGCAACCCCGGCTCGCCATTGCAACCCCTCGTCGCCGCCATCAACTGCACATTATGGGTTGCCTACGGCTTTTTAAAAGAAAAACGCGACTACCCCGTCATGCTGGCAAACGCCCCGGGTATCATTTTAGGTTTGATTACATTTGTCACTAGTTTTTAAGGAAGTTTTCAGACGGCCTGTGCAACATAAAAACGCAAAAGGTCGTCTAAAAAAAGATTGTCTTGCCGCAACATTTAATTCAATCAGCAACCCCATCCCCTCTCCCCTGGGAGAGAGTTAGAGAGAGGGCAACAAGCCGCAAGGCTTGCACAAACAGCAACCCGACAACAAAAATGAGTACGCCCGAAAAACTATTGACCGCCGACAACCCCGCCCTGCGCCAACGCGCCAAAGCCATGCGTCGAGAAATGAGCGAGGCGGAAGCAAAATTGTGGCAGCACCTGCGGGCAGGTCGTCTGAACGGCTATAAATTCCGCCGCCAGCAACCGATGGGAAATTATATTGTTGATTTCATGTGCGTAACGCCCAAGCTGATTATCGAAGCAGACGGCGGGCAGCACGCGGAACAAGCCGCATACGACCACGCGCGGACGGCATATCTCAACAGCCTGGGCTTTACCGTGCTGCGTTTTTGGAATCACGAAATTTTGCAGCAGACAAACGATGTGCTCGCGGAAATCCTGCGCGTGTTACAGGAATTAGAAAAGCAGCCTGCACGGTAGCAGATGGCTGATTTTGATTAGATTTTAAAAATTATAGGGTGCAGGCTACCTAGATTAGACGTTTTAAAGGCCGTCTGAAAAACAAAAAACAGTATGCTCAACCCATTTTCCTTATAGAACCCTTAATTCCAACAGCCACCCCGTCCTCTCTCCCGTGGGAGAGAGCTAGAGAGAGGGCGACAAGCCGCAAGGCTTGTATTTGGGAGATTTAGGTGTTGGGAAAGATTGCTGCAATTGGGAGAATACCCTCTCCCCAGCCCTCCCCCACGAGGGGAGGGAGAAGGTTGCAGCAGATTTTGCGGTTTCAGGCAGTTTAAAAAGCAGATTGGGTTTCCAGCCGTTGATTGCAGGCCGTCTGAAAAGCAAAAAGCAGCCTACACAACCTGTTTCCTTGCAGAACCCTTAACCCGAACAGTCCGCCTAGTCCTCTCTCCCGTGAGAGAGAGTTAGAGAGAGGGCAACAAGCCGCAAGGCTTGTATTTGGGCGGTAGTGTGTTGGGAAAGGTTCCGCAATTCGGAGAATGCCCTCTCCCACGGGAGAGGGAGCAGGTTGCAGCAGATTCAGGCGTTACAGGTCGTCTGAAAAAGAATGCCCGAAATATCAACGGCAGAAATTTTTCAGGTAGCCTTTATCGCAAGGTAGATGGAACAAACGCCGCGAGCGTTTTTTCAGACGGCCTTTGAACCCATCGGCAGGATGTGTGCCGCAAGGCACGCACGCGGTGGGTTGGAGTTACAAGGAAAATGGAGAACGCGTGCGTGCGTACCGCACACGCCCTACATGCAGGCTACAGCTTGCTAAGTTTTGGGTTACAGGAGATTTGAAAACGAGGCATGCCTCAGGTAGGTTTAGCGGATGATTTGGCGATTTTGTGCTGAGTCATGAAGCTACAGTTTATCATATATTACTTAGAGGCTAAAATTTATGAAATTTATTAAATTAAAATACTACAATTGTTTTAAAAAAGGAAAAGTACTACTATTTCTTGATTCCGCATCAATAGTAATTGTTCTATTTGGATTATTTTGCTTTATTATGCTTTTTCTATATCCCATGCTTACTGGGAAATATCTTACGCCTGATACATTTATTGGAGGAGCTGCTGTCAAAATAATGGGCGGAATGGCATTCTTGTTAATTACCGAAATGTTTGGCTCTTATATAGGAGAAGATTACAAAAAACTAAAAGAAATAAAAACAAGCAACAACATAAATCTTATTGAGAAAATCAAAAAATATATAAAATTAATTTCACGGTTATTTATTTTAATTCATACAATACTTTTTTATTTAATTATATCAGGTTTTATTTTAATATTTTTTATTGCAAATTGGATACCAACTCTAAATAAAATATTATCTTTGGAAGATATTCCAACAATTCAACTGATTAAAAACATAGTACCTGAAATTATTCCAATAATGGGTTATTTAGGTGTATTTGGTTATTTCACTTTTCATTTTACTGCTTACTATGCTGTTTTAAATGAAAACGACTCCACAAAAACTTTGGCAGCTAAATTTAATCATTGGTTATTACGCATCAAACATTTATTTTATAAATCATCCAGCTAGGAAGAACCATGCCCAAACGTACCGACCTAAAATCTATCCTTATCATCGGCGCCGGCCCTATCGTTATCGGTCAGGCCTGCGAATTTGACTATTCGGGCGCACAGGCCTGCAAAGCCTTGCGTGAAGAAGGCTATAAAGTCATTCTGGTGAATTCCAACCCTGCCACGATCATGACCGACCCTGAAATGGCCGATGTTACCTACATCGAGCCTATTATGTGGCAGACAGTGGAAAAAATTATTGCCAAAGAGCGTCCTGACGCGATTCTGCCTACCATGGGCGGTCAGACTGCGCTGAACTGTGCGCTGGATTTGGCGCGCAATGGCGTGCTGGCGAAATACAACGTCGAGCTGATCGGTGCGACGGAAGACGCGATCGACAAGGCAGAAGACCGCGGTCGCTTTAAAGAAGCGATGGAAAAAATCGGCTTGTCTTGCCCGAAATCTTTTGTCTGCCATACCATGAACGAAGCTTTGGCAGCGCAAGAACAGGTTGGCTTCCCTACCCTGATTCGTCCGTCTTTCACGATGGGCGGTTCGGGTGGCGGTATTGCCTACAACAAAGATGAGTTCTTGGCTATTTGCGAACGCGGTTTTGATGCGTCGCCTACGCATGAGCTGCTGATTGAGCAGTCTGTTCTCGGCTGGAAAGAGTACGAGATGGAAGTTGTACGCGATAAAAACGACAACTGCATCATCATTTGCTCGATTGAAAACTTCGACCCAATGGGCGTGCATACCGGCGACTCCATCACTGTTGCGCCTGCACAAACATTGACCGACAAAGAATACCAAATCATGCGTAATGCTTCGTTGGCAGTATTGCGCGAAATCGGCGTGGACACGGGCGGCTCAAACGTTCAGTTTGCGGTAAACCCTGAAAACGGCGAGATGATTGTGATTGAGATGAACCCGCGCGTGAGCCGCTCTTCCGCGCTGGCTTCCAAAGCGACGGGTTTCCCGATTGCGAAGGTGGCGGCGAAACTAGCGGTCGGCTTTACGCTGGACGAGTTGCGCAACGACATCACCGGCGGCCGCACGCCTGCGTCGTTCGAGCCTTCCATCGACTATGTCGTGACCAAAATCCCGCGTTTCGCGTTTGAAAAATTCCCCGCCGCAGACGACCGCCTGACCACGCAGATGAAATCAGTAGGCGAAGTAATGGCGATGGGCCGTACCATTCAAGAAAGCTTCCAAAAAGCCTTGCGCGGTTTGGAAACCGGCTTGTGCGGCTTCAACCCTCGCAGTGAAGATAAAGCGGAAATCCGTCGCGAACTGGCCAACCCGGGCCCTGAGCGTATGCTGTTTGTGGCAGACGCGTTCCGTGCAGGCTTCACGCTGGAAGAAATCCACGAAATCTGCGCCATCGACCCTTGGTTCTTGGCACAAATCGAAGACTTGGTGAAAGAAGAAAAATCGGTTTCAGACGGCCAGTTGCAAGACTTGGATTATGCCGCTTTACGCCGTCTGAAACGCAAAGGCTTCTCTGACAAACGTTTGGCACAATTATTGAACGTAAGCGAAAAAGAAGTCCGCGAACACCGCTACGCGCTGAAACTGCATCCGGTTTACAAACGCGTCGACACCTGTGCCGCCGAGTTTGCCACCGAAACCGCCTACCTCTACTCTACTTACGAAGAAGAATGCGAATCCCGTCCTTCCGACCGTAAAAAAGTGATGATTCTCGGCGGTGGTCCAAACCGTATCGGCCAAGGTATCGAATTTGACTACTGCTGCGTTCACGCCGCGCTTGCCCTGCGCGAATCCGGTTTTGAAACCATCATGGTCAACTGCAACCCTGAAACCGTATCCACCGACTTCGACACCAGCGACCGCCTGTACTTCGAGCCGCTGACATTGGAAGACGTATTGGAAATCGTCCGCACCGAAAACCCATGGGGCGTGATTGTGCATTACGGCGGCCAAACCCCGCTCAAATTGGCCAATGCCTTGGTGGCAAACGGCGTGAACATCATCGGCACATCTGCCGACAGCATCGACGCTGCCGAAGACCGCGAACGCTTCCAAAAAGTATTGAACGACTTAGGCCTGCGTCAACCGCCCAACCGCATCGCCCACAACGAAGAAGAAGCCCTCGTTAAAGCCGAAGAAATCGGTTATCCGTTGGTTGTACGTCCTTCTTACGTACTCGGCGGCCGCGCCATGCAGATTGTTCACTCTGCCGAAGAGTTGCAAAAATACATGCGCGAAGCCGTACAAGTTTCCGAAGACAGCCCCGTATTGCTCGACTTCTTCTTGAACAACGCCATCGAAGTGGACGTAGACTGCGTTTCAGACGGCCAAGATGTCGTGATCGGCGGCATCATGCAACACGTCGAACAAGCAGGTATCCACTCCGGCGACTCCGGCTGCTCATTGCCTCCATACTCATTGGACGAAGAAATTCAAGACGAAATCCGCCGTCAAACCAAAGCCATGGCATACGCACTGGGCGTGGTCGGCTTGATGAACGTACAGTTTGCCGTACAAGACGGCGTGGTCTTCGTACTGGAAGTGAACCCACGCGCCAGCCGTACCGTACCGTTCGTATCCAAAGCCACCGGCGTACCGCTCGCAAAAGTCGGCGCACGCGTGATGGCAGGCATTTCACTGAAAGAGCAAGCCGTAGAAAAAGAAGTCATCCCGGACTTCTACGCCGTTAAAGAAGCCGTGTTCCCATTCATCAAATTCCCGGGTGTGGACACCATTCTCGGCCCTGAAATGCGCTCTACCGGCGAAGTCATGGGCGTAGGCGCAAGCTTCGGCGAAGCCTACTTCAAAGCCCAACTCGGCGCAGGCGAACGCTTGAGCACAACAGGCAAAGTGTTCCTCGCCGTACGCGACGAAGACAAACCGCTCATCGTCAAAACCGCACAAAACTTCCAAGCACTCGGCTACGGTGTCTGCGCTACTCGCGGTACCGCCGAATACTTGAAAGAACACGGCATCATCGTGCAAGCGGTCAACAAAGTGCAGGAAGGCCGCCCACACATCGTGGACGCCATTAAAAACGGCGAAATCGCACTGGTGGTCAACACCGTCGGCAGCACAGTACAATCTGTTACCGACAGCCACAGCATCCGCCGCACCTCCCTCACCCAACGCGTACCGCAATACACCACCATCGCCGGCGGCGAAGCCATGAGCGAAGGCGCAAAAAGCCGCGAACACTTGGGCGTATACAGCGTACAGGAATTGCATGGCCGTCTGAAAAACAAAGCCTAATCAGTCCTATCGGATTTAAATAGTTAAAAGGCCGTCTGAAACCTGATTGCTCAGTTTCAGACGGCCTTTCTGCAAAAATAAGGAAAACGTAATGAAACAAACTATTCAAGAAAAACTGACTCAAATTTCACTTGCCGAACCACTGCATTTTCTGCTGGCGGCGGAGAGCGGAAGCCGCGCATGGGGCTTTGCTTCGCCCGACAGCGATTATGATGTTCGCGCCATTTATATCCGTCCGCAGGAACATTATCTGCAAATTGATGAAACAAAAGATACGTTTGAATTTATTGAAAACCAATGGTTTGACGTAGGCGGCTGGGACATCCGCAAGGCTTTGCGCCTATTGAGAAAAAGCAATGCCGTATTGCTGGAATGGTTGCGTTCTCCGATTGTTTATACACAAGATGAGGCATTCATAGGCCGTCTGAACGAACTTGCGCCCCAATACGTCCAAGCCGCCGCGTTGTTGCACCATTATCGCGGTATCGCCGGCAATGCTTTGAAAGCCATGGATTTGGCGCAGCCGATTAAATTGAAGAAATGGTTTTACGTCTTACGCCCTTTATTGGCGGCACGCTGGGCAGTGAAACAAGGCGGTATTCCGCCAATGACTTTGGTTGAGTTGATGAATGAGTGGCAGACAGATTGTGCTACCCAAATTACTGATCTGGTTGCATTAAAAGCGGAGCAGAACGAAAGTTATCTGCACACATTATCGCCAGAGCTGCAAAAGCTGACTATTGACCTATATAACGAAGTTTCTGCCTTGTCTGCCCCTTCTGCCGAACCTGCCGATAACGAGCCTTTGAACGAATTGTTCCGTTCCACCTTGGCAACCATTTATCCGTAAAAGGCCGTCTGAATATGCTGACCCTCGAAGACTTGCATACGCAAAACCTGATTCTGCTCGAAGCCGTGTCCGGCAGCCGTGCCTACGGTTTGGCAACGCCCGAGTCCGATACCGACATCAAAGGCGTGTTTTACCTGCCCAAATCCATGTTTTACGGCATGGAATACATCCCGCAAATCAGCAATGAAACCAACGATATTGTGTATTACGAACTGGGACGGTTTATCAAATTGCTGCTGCAAAGCAATCCGAACACGCTGGAGCTGCTGGCTTCCCCTTCCGACTGTGTACGATACCGTTCGCCATTGATGGATGCGTTCAAAACCGAATGGTTTATCTCCAAAACCTGCCAGCAAAGTTTTGCAGGCTATGCCTACGGACAAATTAAAAAAGCACGGGGATTGAATAAAAAAATCAGCAATCCGATGCCGTCTGAAAAGAAAAGCATCCTTGATTTCTGCCACATCATAGAAGGCAGGCAAACCGTACCGTTACAGTACTGGCTTGCACAACGCGGAATGGAGCAAAGGCGTGTAGGCTTAATCAAAATAGCCCACGCCCGAGAACTTTATGCGCTGTTTTACGATGCCGACGGCACACTTGGCTACCATGGTATTGCACCCAAACCCGAAGCCTCAACGCTTTCACTCAGCACCATTCCAGAAGGCGAATCACCGCTTGCCCATCTGTCCTTCAACCAAGACGGATACAGCAGCTACTGCCGCGAATATGCCTCTTATCAACAATGGCTGGCAGAACGCAACGAAACACGCTATCAAGGCACGCAGGCGCACGGTCACGGTTACGATGCAAAAAATATGATGCACACTTTCCGCCTGCTTGAAACCGCGCGCGATATTGCCCTTCATGGCGAAATCCGTCCACGCCGTCCCAATCGTGACGAATTGCTGGCCATCAAGCGCGGCTCTTTTCCTTACGATGAACTGTTGGTGCGTGCAGAAACCTTGATTAACGAAGTAGAAAATTTGTTTGCCCAGTCCGATTTACCGGAAGCTGTAAACGGCAGTTTGGCAATCAATGCCCTCGTTGAAATCCGAACCAAGATTTACGGATAAGAGAATCAAAAACAGAGGCCGTCTGAAATTATGTGTTTCCTCTTTTCAGACGGCCTTTTCATATTTCAAATTCTAACCGTCTGTCCATCAAAACAACCTTTTCTGCCATCTCCAAACAAGCAATAACAACATGAAATATAATTTCGTTATTGATCGGATTCATACGACAAAATTGTTGTTTTTTCATCATAATCTAAAAATATCGAGTTTAACGCCTATTCTCCTTGCTTTATAATGGCCGTCCAAAATAAAAATACAATTAAAGCAAAAGCATTGTCTTTGCAACTTAAGCAGATTTGCATAATTGAATATATGCTTTAATCTAATAATGATAAAATAATACGGCTTTCCTCTAAATTAAAGGGAAAACTGCACAAGAAACGGAAAATAAAATGAGTGTCGGATTATTGCGTGTTTTGGTTCAAAGCCAGACCATCTCAAATCAACAAGCGGAACATTACAACAACCTTTTACAATCGGGCAAAGAAATCCTGCCCAACCTGTTTTCAGACGGCATCATCTCCCCTAAAGCTTTGGGAGAATTAGTCGCGCGCGTATTCAGCTATCCTCTTTTGGATTTGCGCTACTACCCACGCAATAATGTAGTCAGCGACATCCTGACGGAAGAGCAAATGGTGCAAAACCGTTGCATTCCGATTTTCAAACGCGGACGCAAGGTTTATTTCGCCGTATCTGATCCGACCCAAATCCAAAACTTTCAAAAAATCGCTTTTGCTTCAGGTTTAAGTGTCGACTTGGTAGTGGTTCCCGACGACCAGCTCAGCTCATTGCTGGAATGGCTGGGTCAACGTTCGACCACCATTCTGAAAGAAATCAACGACGAACATGAAGCAACGCAGCAATCTCAGTCGCTTTATATCGATAACGAAGAAGCTGAAGACGGCCCTATCCCCCGCTTCATCCATAAAACCTTATCCGATGCCCTGAACGCTGGCGCATCGGACATCCACTTTGAATTCTACGAGCAAATGGCGCGCGTCCGTTTCCGCGTGGACGGACAATTGCGTGAAGTCGTACAGCCGCCTGTCGCCGTACGCGGCCAGTTGGCATCGCGTATCAAAGTGATGGCGCGTTTGGATATTTCTGAAAAACGTATTCCGCAAGACGGCAGAATTCAAATTGCCTTCCATAAACACGGCCGTCCGATTGACTTCCGTGTCAGCACTTTGCCGACATTGTTTGGCGAAAAAGTGGTGATGCGTATCCTAAATTCCGATGGTACATCGCTCAATATCGACCAGCTCGGTTTAGAGCCTTTCCAAAAAGAAATGCTGTTGGAAGCCATCAACCGCCCTTACGGCATGGTATTGGTTACCGGTCCGACAGGTTCGGGCAAAACTGTTTCACTCTATACCTGCCTGAGTATTTTGAACACGGAAGATGTGAATATTTCAACGGCAGAGGACCCGGCTGAGATTAACTTGCCGGGCGTCAACCAAGTCAACGTCAATGAAAAACAAGGCCTGACGTTTGCTGCCGCACTCCGATCCTTCTTACGTCAAGATCCTGATATTATTATGGTCGGTGAGATTCGTGACTTAGAAACCGCCGACATCGCCATTAAAGCTGCCCAAACCGGCCACATGGTTTTCTCAACCCTGCATACCAATAATGCACCGGCCACGCTGTCCCGCCTTTTGAACATGGGCGTAGCGCCTTTCAACATCGCCAGCTCGGTCAGCCTGATTATGGCGCAAAGGCTGTTGCGCAGACTGTGTCCAAACTGCAAACGCGAAGTTGAACGCCCTCCGGTTCCGGCATTGAAAAAAGCCGGCTTTACCGATTCGGACTTGGCTCAAGATTGGAAGCTCTACCGCCCGGTTGGTTGCGACAGCTGCCGCGGTAAAGGATTTAAAGGCCGCGTCGGTATTTATGAAGTCATGCCGGTCAGCGATGAAATGCAAAAAGTCATTATGAACAACGGTACAGAAGTTGATATCATGAACATGGCCTATCAGGAAGGCATGGTAGACTTGCGTCGTGCCGGTCTCATGAAAGTCATGCAAGGTCTGACCTCGTTGGAAGAAGTAACTGCTCATACCAATGACTAAACTGCCATATTTTCAAAATTAAAATAAAGCGGCACGGGGAAACAGTCCGCTTTATTTCTTACTAACAAGGGATAACTCATGGCTCAAGCAGAGCAAAAAAGAAGTCTGTTCGGCTCAAGAAGCAAAGGCAAGCGTTTTACATTTGAAGGAAAAAATACCGAGACCGAACGTCTTGTCCGTGGTGAAGTAGTTGCCAAAGACGAAGAAGAAGCACGCAAAAAACTCCAACGCAGAGGCATTCGCCCTTTGCGTATCAGCAAAGTCAAAACCGCACGAAAACGCCGTATTACCCAAGAAGACATTACAGTGTTCACCCGCCAACTAGCAACAATGATGAAGGCAGGCTTACCGCTGATGCAGGCTTTTGAAATCGTTGCGCGCGGCCACTCCAATCCGAGCATGACTGAAATGCTAATGCAGGTTCGCTCCGATGTCGAACAAGGCAGCGCATTGGGTAAATCGTTCTCCAAATATCCAAAATATTTCGACCGTTTCTATTGCAATCTGGTCAGCGCAGGCGAGTCCGGAGGCGTATTGGAAAGCCTATTGGACAAACTGGCTGTCTATAAAGAAAAAACCCAGGCCATTAAGAAAAAAGTTAAAACCGCACTAACCTACCCGATTGCCATTATCGTGGTGGCGATTGCTCTTATCTTCATCATGATGATGTTTGTACTGCCTGCCTTTAAAGAAGTTTATGCCAATATGGGTGCAGAGCTGCCACGTCTCACCCAACTTGTCATGAACTTGTCTGATTTATTCGTCGACTACGGCTGGATTATGATCATCCTCTTGATTGTTTCCGCCTTCGGCCTGTACAAACTCCATGAAAAATCGCCTACCTTCCAAAAACGAATCGATGCTTTGATTTTGAGACTGCCTGTTTTTGGCACCATTGTCCGAAAAGCGACCATCGCCCGTTGGGCGCGTACGACTTCCACACTCTTCGCCGCCGGCGTTCCTTTGGTGGAAGTATTAGATTCAGTTGCAGGCGCATCCGGCAATATTCTCTATGAAGAAGCCACTCAAGACATCCGCGCCAAGGTAACCCAAGGTCTGTCGCTGACATCCAGTATGCAAAGTACAGATATGTTCCCCAATATGGTGATCCAAATGGCGGCCATCGGCGAAGAGTCAGGCTCTTTGGACGATATGCTGAACAAAGCAGCCGAATTCTATGAAGATGAAGTAGACAACTCCGTCTCCCGATTGTCTCACTTGATGGAGCCTATCATCATGGTGGTATTGGGTTCGCTCATCGGTATCTTGCTGATTGCCATGTATCTGCCGTTGTTTAACTTGGGTAATGTCGTAGGTTGATATGCTTAATAGTATTTACTCTGCCATTGACACCCTCTCCGTTCTTGCGCCATTCGCCATTCCTTTAGCCGTTATTTTGGGATTACTGATTGGCAGCTTTCTGAACGTTGTCATTTATCGCACGCCGATAATGATGGAACGCGAATGGACACAATTTTCTAAAGAGCATTTGGGCATCGAGCTGACAGACGAAGAAAAACAGCCATTTAATCTGCGCAAACCGGATTCACGCTGCCCAAAATGCAAAAGCCCAGTTAAATTTTGGCAAAACATCCCTATCCTCAGCTATGTTTTACTGGGTGGGAAATGCCACTCCTGCAAAACCGCTATCGGCATACGCTATCCACTGATTGAGCTGCTGACAGGCGTCTTATTCGGTATTGTCGCGTGGCAATACGGCTGGTCATGGGCAACTATTGGCGGATTAATTCTGACTGCCATACTGATTGCACTGACCTTTATCGATGCCGATACGCAATATTTGCCCGACAGCCTGACTCAGCCCCTAATCTGGATCGGCCTGCTGTTTAATCTGAATGACACATTCGTTCCCCTGCATTCAGCCGTTTTAGGCGCAATCGCAGGCTATATGAGCCTTTATACTTTATGCGCCGTCTATAAACTTCTGACCGGTAAAATCGGCATGGGCAATGGCGACTTCAAACTTTTGGCCGCGCTCGGTGCATGGCTGGGCGTAGGTATCTTGCCTGTTCTGATCTTCATGGCTGCCTTGGTCGGACTGGTGGGCGCACTCATTGCCCGCGTCGGCAAAGGTCAATATTTTGCTTTTGGTCCCAGCCTTGCTGTGGCAGGATGGATTATTTTGGTTGCCAATACACCTATTACCCAACTGGTACAATGGTGGCTCATACAATCAGGATTCCGATAATGACATTATGGATAGGCTTGACCGGCGGTATTGGCAGCGGCAAATCATCTATTGCCCAAATGTTTGCCGAGCTTGGCGTACCCATTATTGATGCCGATGCCATCAGCCGTTCACTGACTGCTGAAAACGGCGAAGCCCTTCCAGCCATCCGCCAACTTTTCGGCGATGAGGTTTTTGACAGTGAAGGCCGTCTGAATCGTATGGCTTTACGGGAAGAAGTTTTCAGACGGCCTCAATCAAAAAAACAACTGGAAAATCTGCTTCTGCCGTTAATCTTAAACAAAATCCAACAGCAGAAACAAAAACTTGCTTCCTCTGCCTACGGCATTGTCGATGTACCGCTTTTAATTGAGAATCCGGCATTTAAAGCGGAGACTGACCGCATTTTGGTTGTAGATGTTCCGGAGTCCGTCCAAATCGAACGCGTACACCAACGCAATGGTTTTTCAGAAGAACAAACGCGTCAAATCATGGCCACTCAAGCTTCTCGATCTGACAGACTGCTTCATGCCAACGATGTATTGGACAATGCGCATAGCATGGAAGAAGCAAAAATCAAGGTTGCCCGCTTGCATCAATACTATCAATCCATTGCACAAACTCTGAAAGAAACTGCATGACTGCTCCTGTTGTAAAATGTCCGACCTGCCACAAAGAAGTCGTTTGGAACACCGACAGCCCCTACCGCCCTTTCTGCAGCAAACGGTGTAAACTCATTGATTTAGGCGAATGGGCACAAGAAAAATACACTGTTTCTTCAGAAGACGACCCTTTTTCAGACCTATTGAACGGTAAATAACCTACGCCGCTTCCTTCAGCCTATCCAAAACAAGCTCAAAACAGTAAAATACCCTCTTTATTCCAACCTATTCCATCCACCATGCTCACCTTCCAACAAATTATTTTCAAATTACAAAACTACTGGGCAGACAAAGGCTGCACCGTTATCCAACCTTTCGATATGGAAGTCGGTGCCGGTACTTCCCATCCTGCCACTTGTCTGCGCGCGTTAGGCCCAGAGCCTTGGTTTGCCGCTTACGTTCAACCCAGCCGCCGCCCCAAAGACGGCCGCTACGGCGACAACCCCAACCGCTTGCAACACTACTATCAATTCCAAGTTGCGCTCAAACCAGCTCCCGCCAATATTCAAGACCTCTACCTCGACTCACTGCGCGAATTGGGTATCGACCCTAAAGTACACGACATCCGTTTTGTCGAAGACGACTGGGAAAACCCTACTCTCGGCGCTTGGGGTTTGGGTTGGGAAGTTTGGCTCAACGGCATGGAAGTAACCCAATTCACCTACTTCCAACAAGTCGGCGGTATCGACTGCTCCCCTGTACTTGGTGAAATCACCTACGGTATCGAGCGTCTCGCCATGTATCTGCAAGGCGTGGAAAATGTGTATGATCTCGTTTGGGCAAAAACCCTTGATGGCAACATCGTCACTTACGGCGACGTTTATCATCAAAACGAAGTCGAACAATCCACCTACAACTTCGAATACAGCGATGCCGATTGGCTCTTGCGCCAATTCAACGACTATGAAGAACAAGCCAAACGCCTGCTTGCCGTTGAAGACACCAGTCTTGCCCTGCCTGCTTACGAACTTGTACTCAAAGCCGGCCACACGTTCAACCTATTGGATGCACGCGGCGCCATTTCCGTTACCGAACGCGCAACCTACATCGGCCGCATTCGTGCACTGAGCCGTATCGTTGCTCAAAAATTCGTTGAAAGCCGCGAGAAACTGGGCTTCCCATTGCTTAAAAACCAATAAGCCTGCATATACTTACCACGCCGCCCTTTGATACATTCAAGTGGCGGCGTTTCTATTTTCAGACGGCCTTAACGTCGATGCCATCGCAAACACTTCCTGCCTGCTTTCAGGTAAAATAAGCCCTTTATTACATAAACCGTCTGAAAACATGAGTTCATCCTCTTCTGCAAAAACGCCCTTTTTCTTACTTTCCCTCGTTGCCATCATTCTTGACCAACTGAGCAAATGGGAAATCTTGAAACACTTTACCGAAGGCGAACGCCTCAATATCATTCCAGACTTTTTTGACCTGACGCTTGCCTATAATCCAGGCGCGGCTTTCAGCTTTTTGGCCGACCAAGGCGGCTGGCAAAAATTCTTCTTTTTAGGTCTGGCCGTCGTTATCAGCCTGTATTTGGCCCGTGCCATCTGGCGCGATGAGTTTGGCCGCTGGGGTAAACTGGGGGCTGCCATGATTATCGGCGGCGCGATTGGCAATGTGGTTGACCGTCTGATTCACGGCCACGTTGTCGATTTTCTGCTTTTCTATTGGCAAAACTGGTTTTACCCCGCATTTAACATTGCCGACAGCTTTATCTGCGTTGGTGCAGTTTGCTTGGTAATAGATGGTTTGCTGCACAAAAAAACACCTTCAAACGATACAAAGGCCGTCTGAAAACGGAACACACATGACTCAAAAAACCATTATCCTTGCCAATCCACGCGGCTTCTGTGCCGGTGTTGACCGTGCCATCAGCATTGTTGAACGTGCACTCGAAGAATTCGGTGCGCCCATTTACGTCCGCCATGAGGTTGTTCACAACAAATTCGTCGTGGACAATCTTCGGGCAAAAGGTGCCGTATTTGTCGATAATTTGGCAGATGTCCCAAAGGGTGCAACGCTGATTTACTCGGCTCACGGCGTATCCAAAGCCGTACAGGAAGAAGCGGCACAACGTGGTTTCCGCGTTTTTGATGCCACCTGCCCTTTGGTAACCAAAGTCCATAAAGAAGTAGCCCGCCTCGATGAGCAAGATTACGAAATCATTATGATCGGCCACAAAGGCCACGTCGAAGTGGAAGGTACGATGGGACAATTGCCTCCGGGCAAAATGTTTCTGGTTGAGACAGTGGAAGATGTAGCCGGACTGAACGTCAAAAATCCTGACAAACTGGCCTACGTCAGCCAAACCACTTTATCGGTAGACGAAACCAAAGACATTATTGCAGCTTTGAATCAACGCTTCCCCAATATCCGCAATCCGCACAAAGAAGACATTTGCTACGCTACAACCAATCGCCAAACTGCTGTTAAAGAATTAGCCGAAGAATGCGATCTCGTGATTGTTGTCGGCTCGCCCAATTCTTCCAACAGCAACCGCTTGCGTGAAGTAGCCGCATTGCGCGGAGTTGATGCCTATATGGTCGATAATGCTACCTATCTGAAAAAAGAATGGTTTGAAAACAAAACCAAGGTCGGTGTCACTGCCGGGGCATCTGCGCCTGAAGTCTTGGTCAGAGAAGTATTACAAACTATTCAAGACTGGGGACACGAGACCATACGCGAAGGTGAAGGCGCAGAAGAAAGCATTGTATTTGTCTTGCCCAAAGAATTGCGTCGTGAGGGCGAAAACAAACAAATTCTCAATAAAGGGTAAGTTTGTTATTTGCTTTATTTGAACTTAAGGCCGTCTGAAAATTTTCAGACGGCCTTAAGTATATTTTACTAATAAAAAAGACCCGCCTTAAAGGCAGGTCTTTTCATACATGATCCTGATTATTTATCAGAAGTATGTTGCTGACGGCGCAAGATAGCAGGAATTTCAAAGTCATCCAGCACAGACTGGTTGCTGAAATCAGCCGCAGTCAGGTTCATAGAACGGATATTGCGGTTAGTACGAACCAGGCTTTCAGCATTGCTTTGGCTTTGAGCTTGGGGCGCTTCTTCCGCACCGCGTACCAATTGTTGGGTACGGGCAGCAGCACGCAGTTGGTTGTCAGTACCGTTTTCTTTCAAGCCGGTAGCAATGATGGTAATACGGATAGCATCTTCGCTCATACTCTCGTCTTCGGCAGCACCAAATTTGCATTCCACTTCAGGGTGTGCATTTTGGTTGACGATACGCATAATCTCGTTAAACTCAGACATTTTCAGGCAGCCAGGAGCAGTGGTAATGTTTACCAATACACCGCGTGCGCCATCTAAAGTAACGTTATCCAAGAGCGGGCTGGAGATAGCTTGATCGGTAGCCAAACGGGCACGGTCGATACCTTGCGCGAAACCTGAACCCATCATGGCGATACCGCGATTGCTCATCACGGTTTTCACGTCGGCGAAGTCCAAGTTGATCATGTCGCTCGGGCAAGTAACCACTTCGGAAATACCGGCAACCGCGTCACGCAGTACATTGTCTGCCGCACGGAAAGCTTCACGCATGGTCACGTCTTCGCCCAAGGCAGTCATCAATTTGTCGTTCGGGATAATGATCAGGGAATCGACACGCTCTTTGAGTTGATCCAAACCTGCTTGAGCGATATGTACGCGTTTGCCTTCGTAAGCAAACGGACGAGTCACAACCGCAACGGTCAGGATACCCATTTCTTTAGCGATTTCAGCCACAACAGGAGCAGAGCCGGTACCTGTACCACCACCCATACCGGTAGTGATGAACAGCATGTTTGCACCGCGGATGGCATCTTCGATGGCTTCGCGATCTTCTTGAGCAGCGGCGCGACCGATTTCAGGATTTGCACCGGCACCCAAACCGCGAGTCAGGTTTGTACCCAATTGAATGCGTTTAGCCGCATTGTTTTTAGCCAATGATTGCGCATCGGTATTGGCACTGATGAACTCAACACCATGAATGGTGTTGGCAACCATGTTGTTGATGGCATTACAGCCACCGCCACCCAAACCGATAACTTTAATAACAGCAGGGCTCGTTGCTGATTCTGCTACGTCGTAAACAAATTCCATTCAATAATCCTCCGCGCCCCGCTTTATTAAGGACGGTTCAAAAATAACTCATTATCCGTATTATATAAGAAGTATCCAGATACTGGCAAAAATCTTCTTACCATTCGGCTGTCAGCGTTATATTTTTACTACATTTTTTAACAGAAAATATACAAGTTTTAAATTATTCACTTAGCAATTATTTAAAACCGTTTAATCTCACTTAAATATTCAGGACAAACGGTTGCTACACCGCCTGCCCTGAAAACTTTTATCAGAAATTGTCTTTAACGAATTTCATCAGTCTTGCCCACAGACTGATTTTTTCAGCCTGATCATGAACCACAATGGCACCTGTCACCGGCGCGCCGTCTTCCTCTCCTCTTGCAGCCTGCAAAAGACCGATGGCGGTTGAATAGCGTGGATTGCGGATACGCTCAGATACACCGCCCATTTCTTGTGGAACACCGATACGCGCTGGCAGATTGAAGACTTCTTCCGCCAACTCAACAATACCGGTCAACATAGAAGCACCACCGGTCAAAACGATACCGGAAGTCAGCACTTCTTCAGGGAAACCGGAGCGGCGCAATTCGTTCAGCGTCAATTCCAAAATTTCTTCTACGCGCGGGCCGATGATTTCAGCCAATACACGGCGTGAAATTTGACGTGATTGACGGTCGCCAACGCTAGGAACTTCAATCATTTCATCCAAGCCGTCCATAGTCGGAATCGCAGCACCGTAATGGATTTTGATGTACTCAGCTGCACTGTGCGGCGTACGCAAGGCTTGTGCCAAGTCTTTGGTAATCAAATCGCCGGCAACGGGAATCACCGCAGTATGGCGAATTGCGCCATTGGTATAAACCGCGATGTCGGTTGTACCGCCACCGATATCGATAACGCACACGCCCAAATCTTTTTCGTCTTCAGTCAAAACGGCGTGACCGCTTGCCAAAGGCTGAAGCATGATTTGATCCATTTGCAGGCCACAACGTTGGATACATTTTTGGATATTTTGCAAAGCAGTGTTCGCACCGGTAATGATGTGTACACGGGTATCCAAACGCACGCCGCTCATGCCGATAGGCTCTTTCACACCAGGTTGGTTGTCGATGATGTACTCTTGAACCACGGTATGCAAGATGTTGTGATCAGGCGGAATATTGATGGCTTTGGCCGTTTCGATGGCACGATCGATATCGGCTTGCGATACTTCGCCATCTTTAATTTTGACCACGCCTTGTGAATTCAGGCTGCGGATATGGTTACCGGCAATACCGGTAACGACGTGGGAAATTTTGGTATCTGCCATCAGCTCGGCATCTTCTACCGCCTGACGAATGGCTTGCGCAGTGGCGTCAATGTTGGTCACCATACCTGCACGCAGGCCGCGTGAAGGGCTTTGACCCAAGCCAACAATGTGGATTTCGTTATCTTCCCGAATCTCACCGATTAAGGCGATGACCTTGGACGTACCAATGTCTAAGGCACTGATATATTTATTTTGTTGTTGTTCCATAATTGCTCGTTCGCTATGTTGTCTGACTGACGGTTTGATTATTTTTGAAACAAGATTGCTTCACGTCTAATCGGCTATTCACTGTCGGAAGGGTTTTCAGGCGGCCTGTAACGGACTGAAAAACCATCCTTATAACGCATATCGACATACTCGATACGACTTTGTTTTTTACGCAGCAGCGATGGCCAAATCTGGGCAAACTGCTGCAAACGTTTGATTTCGTTTTCACGCCCCAAGCGCACGGTAATGCCATTGTTCAATACAAGCAGCCATGCCGAACGCGGCGTGTAGATCAATTCTTTGATGGTCAGTTTCAACGGGCTCAAAATACCGGAAAAGTCCGCATAATGTTTGACCATGTCTTTGCCTGTCCCCTGCTGCCCTTCAAATATAGGCAGGTCCTGTTTCAGGCTTGCAGCAAACACATTACCCTTACTGTCCACCAAGCCGCCAGCGCGCCAGTGTGCAACCGGCACACGCTCGGTCAGGATAATTTCCACGGTTTCCGGAAAACGGCGGCGTACCATTGCCGAGTCAATCCAAGGCAATTCCTGAAAAGCGGCCTGCGCCGAATCAATATCGGCGCGGAACATATTACCCCTGATATGCTCTCGTGCAACGGTTTGCAATTCTTTGCCGGAAGCATATTTCAGCTTGCCCTGAATGGCAATCTGTTTCACCGGGAAATATTTGGAATTGTAAAGCCAAGCTATGCCCGAACCTATCAACAGAAAGGTCATCAGCACCAATAGCCGGCGGGTCAGCCGACCCAGTGCGCCTGCATCATCCCACATGAGCGGTCTTCAAAATCTCAATACATAAATCAGCAAAATCTACGCCGGTATGGCCTGCAGATTTTGGCACTAAACTGTGGCTGGTCATACCAGGCAAGGTATTGATTTCCAAGAGATACAGTTTACCGTCCGTATCTTTCAGAAAGTCCACGCGCGAACAGCCGTCCGCACCAATCGCCTGCGCGCCACGCACAGCCAGTTCGCGCATCAGGTTTTCCTCCGCCTCGCTCAAATCTTCCGACGGGCATTGATAAACCGTATCGTCGCGGTTGTATTTGGCTTCGTAGTCGTAAAACTCGGTAGCCGGAATAATATGAATGCTCGGTAGGCCTTTGCCGTTCAATACCGGGCAAGAATACTCGCCGCCGCCGATAAAGCGTTCGGCAATAATTTCACCCTGCAAATGTTTCAATTCTTCGTAAACGCTTTTCAGACGGCCTTTTTCTTTGACTTTTACCACACCGACGCTACTGCCTTCCGCGGCGGGTTTCACAAACATCGGCAGGCCCAATTTTTCTTCAACGGCATCAAAGTCGCTGTCTTCATGCAATACTGCAAACTCAGGAACAGGCAAGCCTACAGCCTGCCAAATCAGTTTGCAGCGGTATTTGTCCATACCCAGCGCGGAAGCAGCCACCCCGCTGCCGGTGTAAGGAATACCCATCAGCTCCAACGCGCCTTGAATCGCGCCATCTTCGCCGAAAGTGCCGTGCAGAATATTGAAGGCCGTCTGAAAACCTTGTGTTTTCAATTCAGACAACGGGGTTTCTTTGGGGTCGAACGCATGGACATCGATGCCTTTGCTTTTCAAGGCAGCCAAAATAGCGGCGCCACTGTCCAGCGAAACTTCGCGCTCGCTGGAGAAGCCGCCCATCAACACGGCCACTTTGCCAAAATTCTGCATAATTTCCACTTTCTTAAATACTGATACAGGCCGTCTGAATATTGTTCAGACGACCTATCTGTCCTCAAAGGCAAATATGCCTGTTTATTATGATTGTTTTGACAATTCCACCAATGCAGACGGAACGCGGTTGATGCTGCCGGCACCCATATTCAACACAACATCGCCGTCCTGCAAAACATTCAGCAGCATTTGCGGCAAGTCGGCAACGTTTTCGCAGTAAATAGGCTCAAGTTTGCCCAATACGCGGATGGCGCGCGCCAAGGCGCGGGAATCGGCCGCGGCAATCGGCTCTTCGCCTGCGGCATAAACTTCGGTCAACACCAAAGCATCAACGGTATTGAGGACTTTGGTAAAGTCTTCAAACAAATCGCGTGTACGGGTATAGCGGTGCGGTTGGAAAGCCAAGACCAAGCGTTTTTCAGGGTATGCACCGCGTGCGGCGGAAAGGGTTGCTTCCATTTCGACAGGATGGTGGCCATAATCGTCCACCAGCAAAGCGGTTCCGCCGTTTGGTAATTTAATGTCGCCATATTTTTGGAAGCGGCGGCCGACACCTTCAAAGCCGAGCAAGCCTTTTTGGATCGCTTCAACCGATGCGCCAACTTCCAGCGCAACGCCGATAGCCGCCAACGCATTGAGGACGTTGTGGCGGCCGGGCATATTCAAAACAACTTCAAACGGCTCTTGCTCATGTCCTTTCATTTGGACATGAACGGTAAATTTCATTTGCGCGCCGATGTTTTCAATATCGGTTGCATAGATATCGGCAGTATCGTCCAAGCCGTAAGTCGCGTAAGGCTTGCTCACTTTGGGCAAAATCGCGCGGACGTGTTCGCTGTCGATACACAAGAAGGCCTTACCGTAAAACGGCATACGGTGGATGAAATCCACAAACGCCTGATGCAGTTTCTCAACACTGTGGCCGTAAGTGTCCATGTGGTCTTCATCGATATTGGTCACGACGGACATAATCGGGGTCAGGTGCAGGAAAGAGGCATCAGATTCGTCGGCTTCGGCAACGATGTATTCGCCTTTACCCAAACGGGCGTTGGTACCTGCTGCGTTGAGCTTGCCGCCGATAACGAAAGTCGGATCGAGTCCTGCCGCGCCGAGAATAGAAGCGGTCAGGCTGGTGGTTGTGGTTTTACCGTGCGTACCGGCAATGGCGATACCATCGCGGAAGCGCATCAATTCTGCCAACATCAACGCGCGCGGAATCACGGGAATCTGCTGTTCCAACGCGGCAACAACTTCCGGATTATCTTTTTTGACCGCAGTAGAGGTAACGACCACGTCGGCACCATTGACGTGTTCGGCAGTATGACCTGGGTAAACTTGGATGCCGAGAGCGCTCAAATGCTCAGTAACGGCATTACGCGCCTGATCCGAACCGGAAACTTTAAAGCCCAAATTGTGTAAAACTTCGGCAATACCGCTCATGCCGACGCCGCCGATTCCGACAAAATGGATGTTGGTCACTCGATTTTTCATCATAACGTTGCGTTCCGGTTGGTTTTTAGTGCGTAAAGGCGTTATTTTAAAGGGCTATCCGCTTCTGCGCTATGCTTTTATTGTAAAGGAATTTTAACAAAAGCAATAAAGGCCGTCTGAAACGCCGTTAATTAACTTTTCAGACGGCCTTGAACAAAGTCTGCCTGCTTATTCGGTACAAGATATGGCAATTTCCGCCACATCGTCCGCACTGTGCGGTAACGCCAAGGTACGGGCATTTTTCGCCCATTTCAGGCATTTTTCACGGTTTAATCCACCGAGGATTTCGGCCAGTTTTTCTGCCGTCAGTTGAGTTTGCGGCAGCAGCAAACCGGCTTCGGCCTGCACCATAAAACGCGCATTGGCTGTTTGGTGGTCATCTACCGCATGCGGATACGGCACCAGCAATGCACCCAAACCAGCAGCCGTCAGCTCGGCAATCGTCAGCGCGCCGGCACGGCAAATTACCAAATCGGCATCGCGGTAGGTGGATACCATATCGGTAATAAATTCGACGCACTCGGCTTGCACACCCAATGCATCATAATCCGCCTGCAGGTTACCCAATTTATTGCGGCCGGACTGATGATACATTTGTGGACGGGCAGCCTCAGGCAATAATGCCAAAGCTTGCGGAACGGTTTTGTTCAACACATCCGCACCCAAACTGCCGCCGACCACCAAGATTTTCAGACGACCTTCACGCCCTTGGAAGCGTTCGGCAGGCTCAGGCAGGTTGGCAATATCCGCGCGGACGGGGTTGCCGACCAAACCGCCTTCGTGACTGAACGCTTTCGGGAAAGCGTATAACACCCGTTTCGCCCAGCGCGACAGTTGGCGGTTGGACAAACCTGCCACGGCATTTTGCTCGTGAATCACAATCGGCACACCGCACAGTTTTGCCGCCAAACCGCCGGGGAAGGTAACGAAACCGCCAAAACCGATAACACACTCGACACGGTGTTTCTTAATAATCTGCTGCGCCGCACGGACGGTTTTATACAGCGTAAACGGCAACATCAGCTTGCGCTTGATACCATTGCCGCGGATACCTTTAATGGCCAGCATTTCCAAGCGTATGCCGTATTGCGGCACGATACGCTCTTCCATCGAATCCTGACTACCCAGCCAAATCACATGATGGCCGCGCTTTTGCAGCGACTCGGCAACCGCCAATGCAGGGAAAATATGGCCTCCCGTACCGCCGGCCATCAGCATAAAAGTTTTACCGCTCATGGTTTTACTCCACCGAATAACCGCGCATTTTTTGGCGGTTTTCATAATCAATGCGCAATAACAAAGTAACGCACACCAGCATGATAAAGACAGCCGAACCGCCGTAAGACATAAACGGCAAAGTCAGGCCTTTAGTGGGCAGGATACCAATGTTTACACCGATATTGAAGAAACTTTGAATACCAATCCAAATACCGATACCGTTGGCAATATACGCGCTGAACATCAAGCCCGAATCACGCGCCTGCTTGCCGATGGAAAACGCACGCCACACCAGCCAGCCGTAGCAGAACACCAAAACCAGCATCCCGACAAAGCCAAATTCCTCGCCGATAACAGCAAAAATAAAGTCCGTGTGCGCTTCAGGCAGGTAGAAACGTTTTTCCAAACTCGCACCCAAGCCTTCGCCAAACCAGCCGCCGCGCGCAATCGCCATTAAGGAATGCGTCAGCTGATAGCCTTTACCCAAAGGATCGCTCCATGGATCCAAAAACGCCGCCACACGCGCCATACGGTAGGGTGCAGCCAAAATCAACAAACCCATACCACTCACAACGGTCGCCACCAATACGGCAAAATACTTCCACGGAAAACCTGCCAAAAACAGCATACCCATGGTAATCACGACAATCACGACAAACGAGCCAAAGTCCGGCTGACCCATAATCAAAACCAAACCGACCGCCACCAACATAATCGGCAGAATCAAGGTCTTAAACTTGCGGAAGCGTTCCTTTACCCTTACCCGAGCTTCATTTTTGAAAGGGCTGCACACCAAATCGCCAATACCGGTAAACAAAGACGACCAACCCAAAGAATCCAAATCACGCAACATTTCTTCACGGCGCGTAAACAGGCTGGACAAATACAAGACCGTCGCCAATTTGAAAAACTCGGTTGGCTGCAAGTTGAGCGGTCCGATATGAATCCAGCGCGTCGCACCGTTAATCTCGCGGCCGACAAACAAAACCAGCAGCAATAGCAAACCCGAAACAGCAAAATAAAACGGAATAATCCGCCGCCAGAAGCTCATCTTCAGCAGGAAAAGCGGCAAGCATATGGCCACCGTAAACAGGATAAACATTGCCTGCTTAGACACAAAAGAAAACTGGCTGCCCCCTTCCGATGCTGCATACGCAATAGAAGCCGAATAAATCATAATCAGGCTGAAGACCGTCATTAAGACGACCATCCACAAGAGAGAAACATCAAACTTCCGACCATCGCGCGCAATCGGCCGGTCAAGCATTTTGGAAAGACTAATCATGAAAACATCCGTAACGGCTTGAATAAAATATTCAGACGGCCTGCAAATGGGCAAGAGGCCGTCTGAAAAAAATGAATTAACGTTATTTTAAAGGTTTATTTCCAAACCAACAATTCAGAATCTACGGTTCAAAAAAGAGAAAGCGTGTTGACCTGTCCTTAGGAAGGATTGGCGGCTTATTTTAGATAAAAATCCCAGTATCAAGTCCCCTGCCCTACCAAGCTTTTCAGACGGCCTGACAAGCAATCGACTACCCGTTCCAACCTGCCCCATCACTTCAACAGGCATAAAACCTACGGCAGAATCTCAATTTCCGCATTGTGTTTCACACTGCGGTAGAGTTCGTCGACTTCTTCGTCCGTTACCGCGATGCAGCCGTCGGTCCAGTCTTTTTTCAGGTGTTTTTTACCGATAAAACCCCAGCCGTTTTTCATGCCGTGGATTTTAATCAGCCCGCCCGGGCTTTTGCCTTGTGCCACCGCGTAGGCTTTGTCGGCTTCATTGGGATAGGAAACGCCGAGGTTTTTATGGTAGCCGCTATTGGGATTACGCTCATTAATGCGGTATTTTCCTTCGGGCGTTTTGCCGTCGCCTTCAAACTGTTTATGCCCGACCGGCTGCTTGCCCAACGAAATGGGATAGGTTTTCAGCAGCCTGCCTTGCGAGTACACAGACATGGTACGTTTGCTTTTATGCACGACCAATCTGTCGATAACTGCATCTTCAGGTAACGGCGCTTCACTTGGCATGGTAACGGTTGTCGTGGAACGAATCGGCGCGGCAAACCAAAACACCGAAGCGGCGACAGCCGAAAGCACGACTGCCAACAAGCCGATTTTCAACCCGACTTTCATCTTTCAGACGGCCTTACAAAGCTTTGAACGCCTCGATAAACACTTCCGAACGGTGTGCATAGCCTTTAAACATATCGAAGCTCGCACAAGCCGGGCTGAGCAACACAATATCGCCCGCTTCGGCTTGGGCGTATGCTGCCTGAACGGCTTCTTCCAAAGTGGCGCAGTCGGTCATATTCAGACCGCAGCCGTCCAAATCGCGGCGGATTTGCGGCGCATCTACACCGATCAAGAACACACCTTTTGCCTTTCCGGCAAGCGCGTCGCGCAGGGGCGTGAAGTCCTGCCCTTTGCCCATGCCGCCTAAAATCACGAAGAGCGGATTTTGCAAACCGGCAATCGCGGCGGCAGTCGCGCCGACGTTCGTGCCTTTGCTGTCGTCGATGAACACCACGCCGTTTTTCTCGCCGATTTTTTCCACGCGGTGCGGCAGGCCTTGGAAGGTTTTGACGTGTTCGAGCAATGCTTCGCGCGGCAAACCGATGGCCTCACACAAAGCCACAGCAGCCATGACGTTGGCGGCGTTGTGCAAGCCTTGCAGCGGAATGTCTTGCGTGGCAATCAAATCTTCATTGCCTTGTTTCAAATGGTCTGTCTCGCGTTCCAACCAAAAATTGGCTTCGTGTTCCAACGAAAACCATTTCACCTCGCGCCCGGCACGCTTCATGGCGCGGCAGAACACGTCGTCCGCATTCAGAACCTGCACGCCTTCGCCACGGAAAATCTTATCCTTGGTATGCGCGTAGTCGAGCAAGTCGTCGTAGCGGTCAAGATGGTCTTCGGAGATGTTCAGTACCGTCGCCGCAGTCGGGCGCAGGCTTTCGGTGTTTTCCAGTTGGAAACTGGAAAGCTCCAACACCCACACGTCCGCCTTTTTGCCTTCGCGCTGCAATTCCGCCTCCAAAACCGGCGTACCGATATTGCCCGCGATAACGGTATCCAGTCCGCACTTGATGCAGAGATAGCCGACCAGGCTCGTTACCGTCGTTTTGCCGTTGCTGCCGGTAATCGCAATCACCTTGTCGCCGCGGCGGTTCACAATATCCGCCAACAATTCAATGTCGCCCAACACACGCCCGCCGTTTCGCTTGAACGCCTCGATATCCGGCTGCCGCTCGCTGATGCCGGGACTGAGCGCCAGAATATCGAAACCATTATCCAACGCATCTTTCAGACGGCCCGTGTAAAACACCAGCCCTTCAAACATCTTACCGATTTGCGACACGCGCTCGGCTTTCAGCTCCGCATCATAAGCGGCAACCTCCGCGCCGTTTTTGCGCAGATAGGCAATCATGGAAATACCCGTACCACCAAGCCCGGCGACGAGGATTTTTTTGTTTTGGAAAGTCATTTTGGTTTTGTCCTAAAACAAATCATATTGTTCAGGGGGGATGTCCGCTCCTGCTCAAGCCGCTTTCAGACGGCATCGCGAGCTGTTCAATAACCCAGCTTCAAACGGCGGTAATTGTCGCAGCCGTCTTGGTCTCCGTTGTCGCAAGCCTTACCGTACCATTCTTGGGCAAGGGCGAGGTCTTGGCGCACGCCACGTCCAGACTCATAGGCTATACCCAACAAGACTTGGGCTTGGGCATCCCCTTGTTCTGCAGTCTGCCGATACCACTGCACTGCCTGTGCATCGTCTTGACGGACTCCTTGCCCGTTGGCATACATCAGACCCAAATTAACTTGGGCATCGGCATTCCCTTGTTCTGCAGCCCTACGATACCACTGCACCGCCTGTGCATAGTCTTGACGGACGCCTTGCCCTTGTTCATACATCAGGCCCAAATTAACTTGGGCACCAGCATACCCTTGTTCTGCCGCCTTGCGATACCACTGCACCGCCTGTGCATAGTCTTGACGGACGCCTTGCCCTTGTTCATACATCAGGCCCAAATTAACTTGGGCACCAGCATACCCTTGTTCTGCCGCCTTGCGATACCACTGCACCGCCT
>NZ_JBQCWN010000002.1:125947-268179 GCF_051957355.1 Neisseria sp. P0018.S001
GTGCATAGTCTTGACGGACGCCTTGCCCTTGTGCATACCCATTGCCCAAATTGGTTTGGGCTTGGACTAATCCCTGCTCCGCTGCCTTACGATACCATCTGAACGCTTCAGCATAGTCTTGACGGACGCCTCGCCCTTGGTTATACATATCACCCAAATTATATTGGGCTTGGACTAATCCCTGCTCCGCTGCCTTACGATACCATCTGAACGCTTCGGCATAGTCTTGACGGACGCCTTGCCCTTGTTCATACATCAGGCCCAAATTAACTTGGGCTTGGGCATCCCCTTGTTCTGCCGCCTTGCGATACCACTGCACTGCCTGTGCATCGTCTTGAGGGACGTCTTGCCCGATGGCATACATCACGCCCAAATTATATTGGGCATCGACATTCCCTTGCTTCGCAGCTTGAAGCGTTTTCTGAAAATCCGGCATATTATCCGCCCACACCGCTTGGTTCAAGCCCAAGGCAATCAGGGCGGCTGCAAGCCATTTGACTGTCTGTTTCATGTTTTCTCTCCTATTTCGGTGAGGGGCGGTTTTTCAGCCGCGGTTAACGATAGGACGGGACAGATTGCCGCCGCAGGTTTATTGCGCGTTCAAATGCCGTCTGAAAGGTGTTCAGACGGCATAGGTTCAGCGGATTTTGAGGGTACTCAAGCCAATCAATACCAAGACGATGGTGATAATCCAGAAGCGGACAACAACTTGGGTTTCTTTCCAGCCTTTTTGTTCGTAATGGTGATGAATCGGCGCCATCAGGAAGATGCGTTTTTTGGTGCGTTTGTACCAACCGACTTGCAACATAACGGAAATGGCTTCAACAACAAACAGGCCGCCCATGATGACGAGGACAAATTCTTGGCGGATGATGACGGCAACGGTACCGAGTGCCGCGCCGAGCGCGAGTGCGCCGACGTCGCCCATAAAGACTTGCGCCGGATAGGCGTTAAACCACAAAAAGCCGAGACAGGCGCCGCACATGGCGGTACAGAAAATCACCACTTCGTTTGCGCCGGCAACGTAAGGCAATTGCAGGTATTGGGCAAATTGGGAGTGGCCGCTGGCATAAGCAAAGATGGCAAGACCGGCGGCAACAAGTACAACGGGGAATGCGGCCAAGCCGTCCAAACCATCGGTCAGGTTAACGGCATTGGATGTGCCGACGATGGTCAGGTAGGACAATACCAAGAAGCCGACTACACCAAGCGGCAAGGCAACTTGTTTGAAGAAGGGAACAATCAGGATATTGTTGGCGGAATTTGTCGCAAGGTAGAACAATGCCAAACCAGCGATGATGGCAACGCTGGACTGCCACACCATTTTAAATTTGGCAGACACGCCGTTAGGGTCTTTATAAACCACTTTGCGCCAGTCGTCGTAAAAACCGAGTGCGCCGGTAGCAAGCAGGACGCCTAAGAGAATCCAGATATAAGGATTTGCCCAGTTGCCCCACAAGATTGTGGACACGGTAATGGCGGTCAAAATCAGCGAGCCGCCCATGGTTGGCGTACCGTTTTTGATCAGGTGGGTTTGAGGGCCGTCGGTACGGACGGCTTGGCCGACTTTAAGCGCAGTCAGCTTGCGGATGGTCCACGGACCAAGCAATAGGGAAAACGCCAAAGCAGTCAAAGCCGCCATGACAGCGCGGAATGTGGTGTATTGAAAAATATTCAGACCGGTTAACCAGTTACTGAAATGTGCGAGCCATAAAAACATGGGGCTTCCTTTTTTGTTTTTGTTGTTACAGCGGGCTTATTGCCCAATTAAAAATCAATCGGTATGCCGTCTGAAATTTCAGACGGCCTTATTGAGTAAGATTATTTCTCTACCACGCAAATCGGATAGTTTCCAGGATTCTTTCCGCCGCCCAAGTCCAAGCAGGTATCTTCATAGATAAATGCCTGTACTTTCATTCCGGCATAAAACGCGGCAATCAGCAAACCAGTCAATAGTAAAATCTTTTTCATATTTCAGACGGCCTTTTAAGCAGTTGTTGCTGCCAACGCCTCGACCACTTCTTCCATCTTCATAAAGCGCGAGCCTTTGACCAATACAGTAGCGCGTTCGGGCAAATCGTGGCTCAACACTTGAATCAGCGGATCTTTGTCAGCAAACCACAAACCTTCCGCGCCAAATGTTTCTGCCGCTTCAACGCTGTTATCGCCGACAAAATACGCGGCCTCGATGCCTTTATCCCGTGCATACGCACCAACTTCGGCGTGCATGGCGACTGCCTCATCCTCACCCAATTCGCCCATGTCGCCCATCACAAAAATACGCGGCGCAGGCATAGCGGCAAGCACATCAATGGCAGCTTTCATGCTATCAGGGTTGGCATTATAAGTATCGTCAATCAAAGTTGCATCTTTAATGCCTTGCTTGATATTCAGACGGCCTTTGATATTACTGAAATTTTTCAGACCGTCTGAAACTTCGGTAAGGCTCAAGCCTGCCGCCAAAGCCAGAGCCGCCGCTGCTACGGCATTATGCACATTGTGACGGCCGGGGACCGGCAGTACCACGGCAACACGTTCATTACCACGCACCAAATCAAATTCGCAGGACAACGGTTTCAACTCAATATTTTCCGCATGGACATCGCCACTGGCAACACCGAAAGACTGAGCGTTCAATTGTGCAGTAGCCGCTTCAAATGTAGCGATATTGGCATCTTCGCACGGAATCAACGCAATGCCGTCTGAAAGCAAACCTTCGTAGATTTCACTTTTGGCTTTGGCAATATCACCAACCCCATCAAAACCGCAACCAACATGCGCGCGCAAAGCGTTATTGACCAGAGCGACATTCGGACCGGCGATTCGGGTCAGCAAAGACAATTCGCCAAAATGGTTCATACCCATTTCAATGACGGCATAGCGGTGTTTTTCGTTCAGTTTCAACAAAGTCAGCGGCAGGCCGATATGGTTGTTGAAATTGCCGGCAGTCGCCAACACAGCTTCATCACCGAATCGATGACGCAATACGCCGGCCAACATCTCTTTAACCGTCGTTTTGCCGGAAGAGCCGGTAATACCAAAGACAAACGGATTCACATTTTCACACCACGCCTTCGCCAGTTTTTGCAAAGCCGCAAGCGTATCGTTAACCTTCAATGCGCCTTTCAAAGCCGCACAATCTTCGCGCGAGACTACAACCGCCGTCGCCCCCGCTGCCAATACATCTTCAACAAAGTCATGCGCGTCAAAGCGTTCACCGGCAAGCGCGAAAAATACGTCGCCGTCCTGAATATCGCGGCTGTCTGTAACGATACGCGAAACGGGTTGATTTTCAGACGGCATCGGAAGGTCGAGAGTTTGGCAGATGAAATTTAGGTCTAGTGGTTTCATGGTTTCTTTCGTTTGTTTTTTTCAGACGGCCTCACATAACCATCTGTAAATGTTTCATCATAGATTTAGGCGTAACAAAAGTTAAACCGTACATACTGCCTAATGCCACTGCCTGGCTTTCCTCTAAATCGGCAACCAGTATCACAAAGCGGTCATCCGGCAAATTCAATCGTTTTTTCAAGCGTACATATTTTTCAATGTCTCGTCTGAACTCCCCTGATTTACATTCCACCACAACCGGCTCTTTACCCATCGGCAAAAATACAACATCTAACTCCTGTTTATCTTCATTGTCGAATTTGACTTTTACATTTCGAGCGCAAGAAAAAGCATAATCCTTACCTTTGTGTTTTGCTTCTTCAAGCATTTTGCCCAGCGCAAACCATTCAAGCCAACCACCACAAAAAAAGTGCTTGATGGCAGTAGCACGTTGCAGATTCAAGCGAACAATTTTTTCCTGTTTCTGATAGAAATACTTAGAAAACAGAGTATGGCTATAAAATTGTCGGCATAGATTATTCATTGTTTGCCCATCTTTTTGCGACATTTTGCCTATATCCAAACTAATGCTTGTGTGGTTGTGACTATATGCCCAACTAATCTGCCCCAACATATTTTTAGTAATCTGATAATTGTTGCCTAATTTAATGGCAGCCTCATCAAAAAAACCGCTCATATTGACCGCCTGAAAGTTAAACATCGGCACAATATTGGCTCGGGCAAACCATTGCCGTATTGGTTCATGTTGTTTTTCAGTAGCTAAAATGTCGGTTTCCGATAAATTGACGCCTGCCAGCAGATTATAATTTTGATTTTCCGAACCAGTATCTTGCTGTGTATTTTCCTCCCTGCCGTCTTCCTGTTGCTTCAAAGCCTGCAATTCCCGGTTCACTGAAAAATAACGTTCCAACAATTTACTGACAAAAAATAAAGTGTCGTAAACCTTAACCGGAGCCGTGCATTTTGGACAAGCAATTTCACTCATTCCAGATTCGTAGTAATGCTCATTCATGCAACCGCATTTATTGCAGCGAAAAATACCCATAATATTCCCTTATTATTTGTTTCAAAATTTATTTCAGACGACGTTTGAAAATTTTATCTTTCCTGATTAATCAGCGGATACGGATTTACCGCGCCGCTGGGCAGATACACGCCGTAATGCAGGTGGGCCGGTGTGGTTTTAGCGTTGCCGGTTTTACCGACATAGCCGATGACCTGCCCTTCTTTGACTCGCTCATACAGGCGGATACGGGCAAATTTATTCAGGTGGGCATAGTAATGCCACGCACCCGGCCCTTGAATACCAATAACTTTACCGCCCAATCGGTTGCGCCCGATTTTGGTTACGATGCCGGGCGTGGTACTGCGTATCGGCGTATTTTTCTTAGCAAAAATATCCACACCTTCATGCCTGCGCCCCTGACTGCGCGCCGCGCCCCAAGTATCGTCAAAACGTTTGCCTTTAACAGGATTGGGCAGGCTTTGCTCGGCAGGAGGCTGTTGTGCCCTCAACTGCTCGATTTCGGCAGTAGGACGCGGAAGTTGTTTGGTTGTACAGCCTGCGAATAAAACTACGGCTGCACTGATTAATAAGGTTTTTGTCGGCATTTTCAGCATCAAATCGGTCTCCTTGTTGTCCAGACGGCCTTGTTAAAAAGTCCTCTAAAACAAACAACTGTGATGGGTTTAATGGCTGACGTGCCGTAATGCGTGTGTCGTTTTGCTTTTGTTGTATATGTTTAAATCTTTTTCAGACGGCCTTAAGGTTTCGGGTCGTCTGAACATTTGCGATATGGCTTAACCGCGCTCTGCCAACGCTTTTTCTGCGATTTCAAAATCGGAGAAATGGTGCTTCACGCCTTGTACATCCTGATAGTTTTCATGCCCTTTACCGGCAATCAGAATGATGTCGTTCGTGGCAGCCTGCTCAACCGCATAACGGATGGCGACGGCACGATCAACTTCGACACGTTCAGGATTAGGCACGGCAGGCAGGATGTCGTTGATGATGTCTTGCGGATTTTCCAAGCGTGGGTTGTCGCTGGTTACGACAACTTTATCCGCACCCTGTACGGCTGCTGCGCCCATCAATGGACGTTTGCCACGGTCGCGGTTGCCGCCGCAGCCGAAGACGCACCACAAAGCCGCGCCCTGCGGTTTGATTTCCTGCAAGGTAGAGAGTGCTTTTTCCAATGCATCGGGCGTATGGGCATAATCAACGACAACCAAAGGTTTGCCGCTGTTCATAATGCAATCCATGCGACCTGAAGCAGGACGGATTTTTGCCAGTACTTCCAAAACGTTATTGAGTGGATAACCGTTGGCACACAGCAAGGCAACGCAGGCGGCGAGGTTTTGCGCGTTAAACCGTCCGAGCAGACGGGTACGGCATTTTCCTTCGCCCCACGGGGTTTGGAATACGGCTTCCATGCCGTCTGAAGAAGCGGTGAAATCGGTAATGCGGATATCGGCTTGCTCGCTGAAACCATAGCCGTAAACGGCTAAATCGGGACAGTCTTTTTTCAGACGGCCTACCAGTTCTGCACCGTATTCATCATCGACATTAATGATGGCGTGTTGCAGACCATGCCAGTAGAACAGGAGCGACTTGATGGCACCATAGGCTTCCATGGTGCCGTGATAATCGAGGTGGTCGCGGGTGAGATTGGTAAAGATTGCGCTGCGAAACGGCACGCCGTTGACGCGCGATTGGTCAAGGCCGTGACTGGAAACTTCCATCGCAGCGGCTGTTGCGCCTTGCTGACGGAAGCGGTAGAGCAGAGTTTGGACATCGACAGGAGCAGGCGTGGTATGTGTGGTCTCTTCCAATGCACCCCAAAAGCCGTTGCCGACTGTACCGATAATGGTGGTTTTTTCGCCCAGAAGATCGGCGGCTTGCGCCAGCCATTGTGTGATAGAGGTTTTGCCGTTGGTACCGGTTACACCCCAAACTTTAAGGCCGTCTGAAACATTGCCGTAAACCTGTGCCGCCAACATACCGGCGCGATGTTTCAGATCTTTAATGCCTTGATTGGGAACGTTCCATTCGGGATTCCATGTGAATTTGCCGTCATCATCCCAAAAAACAAAGGGTGCACCGTTGGCGATGGCGGCAGGAATATAGCTGCGGCCGTCTGTATATTCGCCCTGACAGGCAACGAAAATGTCACCCTGTTTAATTTGTCGGCTGTCTGAATGCAACAAACGCCCTGCTGCGTTTTCACACAGCAGAGGCGGAAAGTTGGTTTCAGCCAAGGGGGTTAACTTGCTGAACATAAACAATATCTCTTTGATTGTTTGGATTATGACGGTACTTTGACAGTAGCGGTATTACTTAAAGGCTTGGTCGGGGAGACGCCCAAGATGTTCAAGCTTCCGCTCATGACTTCTTTGAATACGGGACCGGCAACCACGCCGCCGTAATAGCCGTTGGCAGTCGGTTCGTCGATGGTAACGGCCACAATCACGCGTGGATTTTTAGCCGGGGCAAAACCGATGAATGTACCGACGTGTTTGTTGTCCACATAGCGGCCATTAACCAGTTTACGCGCCGTACCGGTTTTCGCACCTACGTCGAAACCATCCACAGCACCGGCAGTACCGGTACCGCCGGCTTCAGTAACGGAAACCATCAACTCGCGCACTTTTTTCGCAGTAGAGGCTTTGATGACGCGCTTGCCTTTAGGGGCAACCGCTTGTTTTTCAAAGCTGACCGGTAACAATTCGCCGTCATGGGTCAAGACAGTATAAGCACGCGCCAATTGCAATAAGCTTAATTGCAGGCCATAACCGAAAGACATAGTTGCCTGTTCGATTTTTTGCCATCTGCGCCAGCTTCTCAACAAACCTGCAGTCTCACCAGGAAAGCCTGAATGCATGCGCACACCCACACCTAAATCATGATAGAAATCGTACATTTCTTTAGGAGTAAACATGGCAGAAAGTTTACTGGTACCGACGTTGGAAGATTTTTGCATAATGCCGCGCACATCCAAAGTAGGATAAACGTGGGTATCTTGTACGGTAGCCGGACCGATTTTGTAAGGCAGAGTATTGAACGTATCGGTTGCATCCACTTTTCCGGAATCCAATGCTTTGGCAATGGTAAACGGCTTCATGGCAGAACCGGGTTCGATCATATCGGTTACAGCGCGGTTGCGGCGCTGTTCGCTATTGGCTTGACCCGGTTGATTCGGATCGTAAGCCGGGCTGTTGACCAAAGCCAAAATCTCGCCGGTTTGCGCATCCAATACCACAACTGTACCCGCTTTGGCTTTATGATAAGCCACAGCCTTGTTCAGCTCGTCATACGCCAGCGTCTGAATGCGTTGATCCAAAGACAAAATCATGTCTTGGCCGTTTTTAGGCACGCTGTTGCGCGGAGAGTCGAGGCTGTCTACGATATTGCCTTTGTTGTCACGCAATACGACTTTCGCACCATCTTCGCCGCGCAGGCTGTCTTCACGGGAAAGCTCCAAGCCCTCCTGACCTTTGCCGTCGATATTGGTAAAACCGATAACGTGCGCAAACAGATTGCCCATCGGGTAATGGCGTTTCAATTCTTTTTGGAATGCAATGCCTTTAATGCCCAATGCTTTGATTTCTTCTGCTTTCTCGTAGCTGAGTTGGCGTTTCAGGTAGATAAAACCTTTGTCTTTTTTAGACAATTTATTTTTCAAAACTTCAACAGGGACATCGGCAATGGCCGACAATTTTTCCAACTGCTCGTCAGTCGGCATTTCCTCCATACCGGAAGGCATGGCATACAATGATTCGGTAGGCGCACTCAAAGCCAATGTGGCACCATTGCGGTCGGTAATCATACCGCGTGATGCCGGCAGCGGAAGCGTACGCACAAAACGTTGGTCGCCCTGATTTTTCAAAAATTCATGCTGACTGGTTTGCAAATAAACCCCGCGTACCAACAGACCGGTAAATGCCAGCGCAACAGCGCCCAGCACCAAACCGATTCGCCCGTTACTTGTCAGCGGCTTTTTCGTTTTTGTTGTTCCAGACAGCATTTGAGGTTTATATTCGTTCTTAATTAACATGTTGAACTTCTCATGACTTAGCTGCTCAGTGAGCCATCAAATCCCGTAAATCTTGCACCAATGCAAGGCTCTATATTCTTATTTTTTGCGTTCCAGCATAGCCGTATTATGCGCACCCGGTGGAAGCAGATGTTGCTTTTCGGCCGCCACTTTAATCAGTTTGTGGTTTGCCAATCTTGCTTGCTCCAGCTTCAAGCGCGCGTAATCCTGTTCCAACTGAATTTCCCGTTTTTGTGCCTTATCCAACTCGATAAAATGCAAACGGGACTGGTTTTGCTTAAACACTACGGCAAAGGCTGAGACCGTCACCAAAACCAGCAATAAAATATTCAACTTACCCATCTCAAACTTTCAGACGGCCTGTCAACAGGACTATCTCTTACGACAGCGTTTAGACGCCATCCCCTACTCAATAACCGAAAATTCGCCGCTACTGCGCTCCGCCACACGCAAAACTGCACTGCGCGCACGCGGATTGGCTTCAGTCTCTGTCGAACCCGGTTTGATTGCTTTGCCCACAGCCTTCAAAGGCGGCTGAGGCAAATCCGCTTCCTTAACCACTGCCCAACGGGGCAATGGCGCATGTTGCGAATATTTTTTAATAAACTGTTTCACAATTCTGTCTTCCAGCGAATGGAACGCAATGACAGCCAAGCGCCCACCCTCTTTCAGACGGCCTGCAACCTGCGGCAAAACTGCCTCTACCTCTTCGAGCTCGCGGTTAATAAAGATGCGAACTGCTTGGAAGGTGCGCGTTGCAGGGTCTTGTCCGCGCTCACGAGTACGGACGTTTTGCGCCACAAGCTGCGCCAGCTTGCGGGTTGTATCGATGGGACTCTCCTCGCGTTGCGCAACAATGGCGCGCGCAATCTGGCGACTAAACCGCTCTTCACCATAATTCTTAATTACCTCGTGTAAATCCTGTTCGGATGCGGTTGCAATCCATTCTGCCGCAGACATCCCGCGAGTCGGATCCATCCGCATATCCAACGGCGCATCAAAGCGGAAACTGAATCCGCGGCTGCCATCGTCAATTTGCGGCGACGAAATCCCCAAATCAAAAAGCGCACCGTCAATCTTATCGATGCCTAATTCATCCAAGGCCGTCTGAAATGTTTCAAAACCATTGTGTACGACACTGACACGTTTATCTTGCGCCGCCAGCTCATTTGCTACCGCAATCGCCTCGGGGTCTTTATCAAAAACAACCAAACGACCCTGCTCACCCAAACGCGACAAAATCAGCCGGGAATGCCCTCCCCTACCGAACGTACCGTCCACATAAATCCCGTCTTCACGGATTGCCAACGCGTCCACTGCCTCATGCAACAAGACAGTAACATGCTGATAATTTTCAACTTTACTCACAATTGCAAATCCGTTTGACTCAATTGGAAAGCCAATTCATCAGGATCGATATCCAAAGCCTGATTCATTTCCTCTTCCCAATGTTCGCGGCCCCACAACTCCATACGGTTTGCACGGCCAACCAAAGTAACTTCTTTTTCAAAATCCACACGTTTACGCAGATTGGCCGGAATCAAAACGCGTCCGGCGCTGTCCCACTCCAAAATCTCAGCATTGTGCAGCAGCAAATTCTGATACCGTTGCAAAGCTTCATTGCCGGCTACTTTCAACTTCAAAATCTGCTCGGCTTTTTCTTCCCAAACGGGCTCGGGGTACATTAATAATTTTTTTCGGGAATCCAGTGTGACCACAATTGCAGGCGTATAACGGCGCAGCAAAATATCGCGGAATTTGGCAGGAATCGCCAACCGCCCTTTACTGTCCATACTCAATTCATGAGCACCGCCAAACACATCACACCCCAAATTCGATTAAAATAAAACAGAGTGGGATTAAAAATCCCACCTTCCTAAAATCTTTCGTTTTCACTTCCACGGAACACTTTTTAGGAAAAAGTAACCACTTTCACCCACTATGCCCCACTAACCGACACTATAAGAAATTTTGGCAATCAGGTCAAATCCGTTTCTTATCTGAAATAAAACACTAAACACTTTAAATTCAATAGGTTATATATATAAAAAAGCATGACAAATTGATATATCAGTAGTTTCATATAGCATAAAACACTATATGTAGTATTATTTTTGTTTTTGACATACTACATATAGTGTTTTTATACCCTATTACCACCCCTCTCATAAGGGGCTATAATATACAAACAAATTCAAATTTTTTACATTATCTAACAGTCATGAAGCCTCAACTCCCCCTTCCTTCCCCTGATGCACAAGCCTCTTCAGCACACCTGACCAAGCTCATAAAAAACGAAATTGAACAACATCAAAACTGGATACCCTTCTCCCGTTTTATGGAGCTTGCCCTTTACACACCTCAATACGGCTATTACAGCGGAGGCAGCCATAAAATCGGTACGGACGGCGACTTCATTACCGCCCCTACCCTCTCCCCCCTATTCGGACAAACCCTTGCCAAACAACTTGCCGAATTACTGCCGCAAACAGCAGGCAATATCTACGAATTTGGTGCAGGCACAGGTCATCTCGCTGCCACACTCTTGCAAAACCTTTCAGACGGCCTGAATCATTACTATATTATCGAGCTATCGGCAGAGCTTGCAGAGAGACAACGTCAATATATTCTTGAACATACCTCCCCTGAAACAGCCGCTAAAGCCATCCACCTCACCACATTGCCTGAACACTTTGACGGCATCATCATCGGCAACGAAGTATTGGATGCCATGCCGGTTGAACGCTTGATTTATCAAGATGACGGGTTTCAACAAATCGGCGTCAGCCTAAAGAATGACGAGTTAATCGAAGCCATAAGACCATTAGCCCAAGCCGAACTTACGCAAACAGCTGCCTTGTACTTCCCTCCCCTTCCCTCATACACAAGCGAGCTGCATCCGGCACAATATGCCTTTATCCAAACCCTGTCCGCCAAATTGCAGCGCGGCGGCATGATATTTATTGATTACGGCTTCGATGCCGCTCAGTATTACCATCCGCAACGCAAGGAAGGCACATTTATCGGCCACTATCGCCACCATACCATCCATGATCCGTTTTTCAATATCGGTCTGACCGATTTGACTGCACACGTCAATTTCACTGATATTGCACGTGCCGGCACGGAATCAGGTTTAGACTTAATCGGCTACCTGCCCCAATCTTATTTCCTGCTCAATCTCGGCATCACCGATTTGCTGGCACAAATCGGCAGCTCGGATTCGGTTGAATATATCCAAGCCGCAGCAGCAGTACAGAAACTGATACATCAGCACGAAATGGGCGAACTTTTTAAAGTGATCGCTTTTGGCAAAGACATCGATATCGATTGGACAGGCTTCAGCCACGGCGATATTTGCCATAAGCTATAGCCTGACAACCTACTTTTTATTTTTTAAAAACAATAAGAAATAAAAAAAATCAAAATTAGCGCTTGCCAAATATTCAAAAAAAACTATAATAGCGACTTCACGAAACGGCGAATTAGCTCAGTCGGTTAGAGCAGAGGAATCATAATCCTTGTGTCCGGGGTTCGAGTCCCTGATTCGCCACCAAATTTCGGGGGTATAGCTCAGTTGGTAGAGCGCTTGCATGGCATGCAAGAGGTCAGCGGTTCGATCCCGCTTACCTCCACCACTAAACAAAAAAGCTCTTGTTAAATGCAAGAGCTTTTTTGTTTAGCTTGATTAATAACTGATTGCTCATTAATTTTGCCACTTCAATACCCAATCAATACAATACCTAATCAATAAAGGCCGTCTGAAACATTTCAGACGGCCTTCTATCTTTTAATTACTTCACAAGCTTCAATACTTTTTTCGGTTTTTCTTCCGCAGATTCAGCTTTTTTATCTTCAGCTACCGCAACCTCGGCAGAAGCAGGCTGATATGGTTCTACCTCAAAACCCATACCCTCTCCACTTTCGCGGCCAAATATACTGACAATATGACCGACCGGAATCCAAATTTCGTGCGCTACGCCGGAAAAACGCGCAGAAAAATTGACCCATTCGTTGTCGATATTCAAGTTATGACTGGCGGTAGGACCAATATTTAAAACAATTTCATTGTCGCGCACATACTGCATCGGCACACGGGTATGTTCATTTACCCAAGCTACGATGTGCGGTGTTTGGTTATTATCCAAACACCATTCATACAAAGCACGCAACAAATACGGTTTGGTTGAAGTTGCCATAGATCCGTCCTTTAGCGGCGCATGGCTTTTTCAGCCGGCGTCAATGCTTCAATAAAGGCTTCACGTTGGAAAATCCGCTCGGCGTATTTCAGCAAAGGCGCAGCAGATTTACCCAGTTTGATGTCGTAATAGTCCAAACGCCACAACAGTGGAGATAAGGCAACATCAATCATGGAGAAGTCATCGCCCAAGATGTATTTGTTTTTAGTAAAAGACGGTGCCAACAGTGTCAAACCATTGCCAATGGCTTCACGCGCTTTAGCTTGTTCTTTATTGGTAGATTCAGGGTTTTCCAACACTTGCACCAAGCTGAACAATTCTTTTTCCATGCGGTACAGCACCAAACGGCCGCGACCGCGCATAACAGGATCACCCGGCATCAACTGAGGATGAGGGAAACGCTCATCAATGTATTCGTTGATGATGTTTGATTCGTGCAAAATCAAATCACGCTCAACCAGAACCGGTACTTGGTTATACGGATTCATCAAAGCCAAGTCTTCAGGTTTATTGAACACGTCCACATCTTTGATTTCAAAATCCATGCCTTTTTCGTACAGCACAAAACGGCAACGTTGGCTGAATGGACAAGTAATACCTGAATACAATGTCATCATAATCTTTTACTCCTGATAAATCTTTTCAGACGGCCTTAAGCCTTATAAAAATTCAGACAGAATTATACATAATTTCAAACACTTAATCCAGAAATTTCACATATCACATTGTTTATATTAAGTAATTTTAAAATTTACATTATTTCCGCATAAACTGATTTCACAAACAAAAAAGGCAAACCTGAAACAGGTTTGCCTTTTTGATTCAAAAGAATTAGTGAACGTCTTTCCAGAATTCTTTTTTCAGGAAGTAAGCCAATGGCAGCATTACCGCAAACAGGAATGCCAAAACCATGTAGCCGATGCGGTGGCGTTGCAACTGAGCAGGCTCGCCCATGTACACCAAGTAGTTCACCAAGTCGCGTACATAAGTATCGTACTCTTTTTGGATCACTTTACCGTTAGGCAGGCGACGGCTGTGCAAACCGGTAGATTCCCAATACAGCTTAGGAGTCAGGTTGCCATGCTCGTCTTTAATCATAACAGGCTGACCTTTGGCATCCAACTCAACAGCCTGAACACCTTGTTGTTCCCACAGTGGGTGAGGCATACTCGCACCGGCCAAAACAGTATTGTTCCAACCGGTCGGACGAGTTGGGTCTTTATAGAAGCCGCGCATATAGGCGTACAGGTAGTCTGCACCTTTAGAACGCGCAATCAGGGTCAAATCCGGAGGAGGCGCACCCAACCATTTGGAGGCATCTTTCGGATCCATTGCCGCTACCATGACGTCACCAACGTTGTCTGTTGTGAACATCAGATTTTTCTTGATTTCATCTTCAGTCAAACCAATATCTTTCAGACGGTTGAAGCGCATACCGCTTGCAGAGTGGCAAGACAAACAGTAGTTTGTAAAGATTTGCGCACCGTGCTGCAGACTGACTTGGTCACGCAGGTCGATATCGACTTTTTCGTAGTGTCCGCCGCCGCTGGCGACGGCTGCACTCATAGGCACTGCCAGCAATAAGGCAGCAAACCAGTTTTTCAGAGTTTGTTTCATTTTCGCTGCCCTCATCAGATATTGGTTGCAAACAAGTAAGCACCGACAACGGTAATACCGACGTAAACAAAGAACATAATTTTTTGTTTAGTAGTGCTCATGGTTACGCGTTCAGGCGTAGCTTTTTCGCTATTAAACGCATTCAGGAATGGAATAGCTGCAAAGAAAACAGTGTAAGCCAGAACGAACGCCTTAACGATGTTATTTGGCAAGACTGCAACTAAATACAGGTTATAAATAATTAAAGCTGCATAAACAAACAGACTGATTAAATATTTAATACCACCAGCTTTTTCAGCCAACCATTTAGGATTTGTATGCAAAGGCATACCGATGAAGAACAAGAAATAGAATGCACTGAATGCACGAGCAAAAGCTGTACGTGTATCATCTGCTACCAATGCACCCAAAATTCCCAAGCCGATAAAAGATACAACAAACAACGCCAACATTACTTTGAACGAGTTGCTGCGGTAACGAACAGATTTTACAGGTGACTTATCCAACCAAGGCAACAAGGCAATCAATACAACTGCTGCACCCATGCCGATTACACCCCATACCTGAGTACCTGCCATCGAAGGAATCGCACGCAAAATAGCGTAGAACGGGGTGAAATACCATACCGGCGCAATGTGCGGCGGTGTTTTCAACGCGTTTGCTGCATCGAAGTTTGGCGCTTCCAAGAAGTAGCCGCCGCCTTCAGGTGCAAAGAACAACACAGAACAGAAGACAATCAAGAATACAACAACACCCAAGATGTCTTTAACGGTGTAGTAAGGATGGAATGGGATACCATCGCGTGGAATACCGTTTTCGTCTTTGTTTTTCTTGATTTCAACGCCATCAGGGTTGTTAGAACCCACTTCGTGCAGGGCGATGATGTGAGCCACAACCAAGCCGAGCAATACCAAAGGCACAGCGATAACGTGCAGGGCGAAGAAGCGGTTCAAAGTAACGTCGGAAACGTTGAAGTCACCGCGGATCCAAGTGGACAAATCAGGACCGATAACAGGGATGGCGGAGAACAGGTTAATAATTACCTGCGCACCCCAGAAGGACATTTGACCCCAAGGCAACAGGTAACCCATAAAGGCTTCTGCCATCAATGCCAAGAAAATCAGGGAACCGAAAATCCACACCAATTCACGAGGTTTTTTGTACGAACCGTAAATCAGACCGCGGAACATATGCAGATAAACGACGATGAAGAAGAAAGATGCGCCGGTGGAGTGCATGTAGCGGATAATCCAACCTCCGGACACGTCGCGCATGATGTACTCTACTGCGGTAAAGGCAGCAGGCAGATGGTAAGCGTTAAGGTTGCCGTCCGGTTTGTAGTTCATGGTCAGGAAAATACCGCTGACGATTTGAATTACAAGGACGAGTAGAGCCAAAGAGCCGAAGTAATACCAGAAGTTGAAGTTCTTCGGCGCATAGTATTGAGCCAAATGCTCATTCCACATTTTAGACAGAGGGAAGCGATCGTCCATCCAGCCTAACAATGCTTTTGCTTTGCTATTGGTTTGGTTTGCCATAATTATCGTTCCTTATTTTTAGTCTTCGCCCACCAAAACAGTCGTATCGCTCAGATATTTGTAAGGCGGTACAACCAAGTTGGTCGGTGCAGGAACACCTTTGTATACTCGGCCTGCAATGTCAAATTTCGAACCGTGGCAAGGGCAGAAGAAACCGCCTTTCCAGTCTGCACCCAAGTCGGCGGGAGCAATATCGGGACGGTAAGTCGGAGAGCAACCCAGGTGGGTACAGATACCGATAGCGACGAGGAGGTTCGGCTTGATCGAACGGGTCTCGTTTTTAGCGTATTCCGGTTGCTGATCCACTTCGGAATTGGGATCGACAACTGCGCCATCCAAACTTTTCAAGTCTTTGAGCTGTTGATCTGTGCGGTTGACCAGCCAAATCGGTTTGCCCTGCCATTCGGCAGTCAGCATTTGGCCTGCTTCGATTTTGCTGACATCTACTTCGACAGCAGCACCGGCAGCCTTAGCTTTCTCCGATGGGAAGAAGCTGGCCACGAAAGGCGTAGCTACGCCCAGAGCCGCCACACCGCCTGCACCGCATGTAGCCAGTGTCAGGAAACGGCGGCGACCGTTGTTGATTTCTTGATTATCCATTATTCAGTCGTCCTAAAATTTTGGGAATACCGAGCCATTAAACAGCGTAATTCTACCTAGTTTGTTGTAATACTCAAAGCATTATTTAAAATAAGGTAAAGTTTTTATGATATTGCTCAATACTCAGGCAGGGTTGTTTTCATCAAAGTGAACCACTTCGATACCGAATTTTTCTGCCACGGCATCGCCTAAGGCGCGGACGCCGTAACGTTCTGTCGCATGATGACCGGCACTGATAAATGCCACACCCGTTTCGTTGGCAAGATGATATTGTGCTTCGGAAATTTCACCGGTCAGATACGCATCGACACCTTCGTCTGCGGCCGTCTGAAAAAATCCCTGCGCACCTCCGCTACACCAGGCAATACGTTTGATTTCGCGTTCAAGATCGCCGATAACGGTCGGCTTGCGGCCGAATACCGCCTCGATGCGTTCAGACAACTGCGCCAGCGTTTGCGTGGTTTTCAGGCGGCCTGTATTCAACAGATTTTGCTCGCCGAATTGTTTTTCGAGCACCCAATCGAGTTTCTCGGCCAACTGCGCGTTATTGCCCAATTGCGGGTGCGCATCCAGTGGCAGATGGTAGCCCGCCATATTGATTTGGTGTTGCAGCAAGGTTTCAATGCGTGCTTTTTTCCAACCGGTAATCGTGACAGGCTCGCTTTTCCAAAACATGCCGTGGTGAACCAAAAGCAGATCCGCTCCCTGCGCTACGGCAAAATCGATTGCTGCTTTGCTGGCGGTAACCGAAGTGGCGATTTTAGCAATTTCTTCTTTGCCTTCGACCTGCAGACCGTTGGGCGCATAGTCCTTAAACAGCCCGACCTGCAATGTCTCATCGCACCAAGCCAGAATTTCACGGCGTAAAGCCATATTCCGCTCCTTATATCTATCTTCAAAAACAGCTTCGCATTCTAACCGCAAAATCTGTTTATGCCTCAAATTCTTACATTCCGATTTCAGCAATCATTCCCAACATTAATCATTTGCACATCATCATGAATTATTTTAATATATCCCACCTTACCCACAGGCCGTCTGAAAACACATGGACTCTATTATCGAATTGCGTCATCTCAAAACCTTGCTGGCTTTAGAAGAAACCGGCAGCGTTTCCCTTGCCGCCAAACGGGTTTTCCTGACCCAATCTGCCCTGTCGCACCAAATCCGCGCCTTGGAAAATTATTACGAAACGCCGTTGTTTGAACGCAAATCCACACCTTTGCGCTTCACTCCGGCCGGTATGCGCCTATTGCAACTGGCGCGCGAATTGTTGCCGCAGGTTGCCGCCGCCGAACGTGATCTGGTACGGATTATCGAAGGCGAAGCGGGCGAACTCAGGCTTGCCGTCGAATGCCATACCTGCTTTGACTGGCTGATGCCTGCCATGGGTGAGTTCCGCCCCTTATGGCCGCAAGTTGAATTGGACATCGTTTCCGGTTTCCAAGCCGATCCGGTCGGACTGTTGCTGCAACACCGCGCCGACCTCGCCATTGTTTCCGAAGCCGAGCCGCTCAACGGCATCAGCTACCGCCCCCTGTTTGCCTATGAAATGGTCGGCATCTGCGCAGAAGACCACCCGCTTGCTGACAAAGACATTTGGGAAGCGGAAGACTTTATCGACGAAACCCTGATTACTTATCCCGTCCCCGACGAAATGCTGGATTTGCCCAAAAAAGTGCTGCTGCCCAAAGGCATTAATCCGCCGCGCCGCCACAGCGAGCTGACTATCGCCATTATTCAATTAGTTGCCAGCAAACGCGGCATCGCCGCCCTGCCCTATTGGACAGTCATGCCGTATTTGGAAAAAGGCTACGTCGTCCACCGCAAAATCACTTCAGACGGCCTACAAAGCAAACTTTATGCCGCCATTCGTACGGAAGACGCCAACAAAGGCTATCTGGACAACTTCTGCCAAATCACGCATGACCGCTGTTTTGCCGACTTGCCGGGCTTGAGCGAATTGGAAATGTAAACTTGAAACAATCAAAAGGCCGTCTGAACAATTTTCAGACGGCCTTTTTTAATATACACAAAAATTTCACTGCTTCTATTCGGACTCATCCGAGTTCAAACACGCCGACAAATCGATTTCAGACGGCCATGTTTTATCAGGCGCAACCCGAATATCGAAATGCTCGCCGCGATAGTCGAAAACCAAACGCCAAGCGTGCAAAAACAGATGTTCCGCCTCATCGCCGCCATACAGCGTATCGCCCAAAATCGGACTGCCTATGCTTTTCATGGCCACGCGCAGCTGATGGGTTTTGCCGGTAAACGGTTGCAACACAAACAGCCGCAAACCGGGCTTCAGGCTTTGGCTGCTGAAACGGGTAACGGCAAAATTATCCTCATCACGCGTCAGCTTCCATGTACCGCGCCGCGAACGCGCCATACTGCCTTTCACCCAACCCTGCTTTTTCGCCGGCTTGTGCGTACCGAGTGCCAAATAAGTTTTACGCATGGTTTTCTCGGCAAATTGCGCCGACAAAGCCGTCGCGCTGTCGCGGTTGAGCGCAAACAGCAACAGGCCGCTGGTGGCTTTGTCCAAACGGTGAACCAGCCACACGCGCTCAACGCCGAGCTGTTGCGCCAGCGAAGCAGTCAGGCAAACATTCCCTTCCGATTCGCTGTGCACCGATACGCCGCAAGGCTTATTGATGACCACAAAATCTTTGTGTTCAAAAACAATGTCCCACATTTCAGACGGCCTTCAACACAATACTGTCGCCAAGCAGGGTCAAAATACCCAGCAGGCAGAACAAGATACATGCGGCAATACGCACTGCTTTGGCCGGAATTTTACGCATCAGCATTTCGCCCAAATACACGGCAGGCACAGAAGCAATCATCAAACCGGCAATACTGCCGACCACGACCAGCAGGATAGATTGGTATTTTGCCGCCAAAAGAACCGTCGCAATTTGCGTTTTATCGCCGATTTCAGCCAAGAAAAACAGGACGACCGTCGCCGTAAATGCGCCGTATTTCAGCCACTTGCCGTCAGGGTCTTCGTCTTTATCCGGCAACAGCAGCCATAATCCAACCGCAATAAAACTGCCGCCGACCACCCATTTCATGACTTCGGGCGAAATAGCGGATGCCAGCCAGACACCGAGTGCGGCTGAAACAAGATGGTTCAACAGGGTTGCAATAAAAATACCGGCAACAATCGCGTTTTTGTGGGCAAAACGTGCAGCCAAAAAGAGCGCGAGCAATTGCGTCTTATCGCCAATTTCGGCAATGGCAACGCCCAGCGTCGAGGAGAAAAAAGCTTCCATGATTTAAGATACTCAACCGAAAAGCGGGCAAACAAAAAGCGCTGTGCATACCGCCCGCAAGGGTATGGACAACGCTTACGTCTTGCCTGTCTTCCGATAAAGCAGAGAAGATACCGCTGCCACGGCCCCACAAGCCGATTATGTTGACAACGGTTTCGGCATTGCGCCGAATGGCTACTCCCGTAAGAGTGAAGCGCGGATTTTACGGCAAACAAAAGTTTGAAGCAAGAAAAACAAAAGGCCGTCTGAAACCTGATTCAAGTAGGTTTCAGACGGCCTTTTTCACAACGATTAATTATCGGAGAACAAATCGCCTACTTTTTCCCAAAACGATTTTTTGCGCGGAGTTTGGCTGAGGTCGAGGCCGGAGGAGATTTTTTCAAATTCTTCCAGCAACTCTTTCTGACGGTCGGTCAGGTTGACCGGTGTTTCAACCAAAATGTGGCAGTACAAATCGCCGGTCGAGCTGGAACGCAGAGACTTGATACCTTTGCCTTTCACGCGCATACGGCGGCCGGTTTGCGTTTCTTTCGGAATGTGCAGTTTGACTTTGCCATCCAAAGTCGGCACTTCGACTTCGCCGCCCAATGCTGCAATGGCAAAGCTGATCGGCAACTCGCAATGCAAGTCCAAGCCGTTGCGCTCGAAGATTTTGTGCTGTCTCACGCGGACATTGACGTACAAATCGCCTGCCGGCGCGCCGTGTTGACCCGGCTCGCCCTCGCCGCTCAAGCGGATGCGTTGACCGTCGTCGATGCCTGCCGGAATGTTGACTTCAACCGTTTTGCTGGTTTTGGTGCGGCCTTCGCCACGGCATTTGACGCAAGGATCTTTGATTTCTTTGCCCGTACCGTGACAAGTCGGACAAGTCTGCTGCATTTGGAAAATGGCTTGGCGGACATGTACCGTGCCTGAGCCGTGACAGGTCGAACAAGTCGATGCGGATGTACCCGGTTTGGCACCTGAGCCGTGGCAGACATCACATTCTTCATAAGTCGGAATGTTGATGCGTTTTTTCACGCCTTTGGCGGCTTCTTCAAGCGAAATTTCTATGCCGACCTGCAAGTCCGCGCCGCTGTAATCCGGCTGGCGGCCGCCGGCACCACCGCCGAACATTTGGCTGAAAATATCGGAAAAATCGAAGCCTTGCGCGCCGCCGAACCCGCCAAAACCGCCGAATCCGCCCGCGCCGCCGCCCATGCCCTGCTCAAACGCGGCATGGCCGTATTGGTCGTACATGGCGCGTTTTTCCTTGTCTGACAAGGTATCGTAAGCTTTTTGGACTTCTTTAAATTTTTCTTCCGCTTCTTTGTTGTCAGGGTTGCGGTCGGGATGGTATTTCATTGCCAGCTTGCGGTAGGCTTTTTTGATTTCATCGTCGCTAGCGCTGCGGGCAACACCAAGTGTTTCGTAAAAATCTTTATTGCTCATAATTTTGATAGTGTTAAGAATGAATTCAAACTGGGTGGGATATGTGGGCGAGTATCAAAAACTCAAGTCAGTATTTTCAAGGCCGTCTGAAATTGTGCTTTTCCGACATCCAAACATTCAGACGGCCTTTGTCAAACCGACAGGCCCGACAACCTGCTATAATCCCATCTTTATTTTTTCCAACGTTTTCAAGCGAAAAACAGAATGACCATGCAAGAACATTACCAGCCCGCCGCCATTGAGCCTGCGGCGCAGAAAAAATGGGACGACGCCCGTATTTTCAACGTCTCCGAAGACGCTTCCAAACCAAAATACTACTGCCTCTCCATGTTCCCTTACCCCAGCGGCAAGCTGCACATGGGGCATGTGCGCAACTACACCATCGGCGACGTATTGAGCCGCTTCAAACGCTTAAACGGCTTCAACGTCATGCAGCCTATGGGTTGGGACGCGTTCGGCATGCCGGCGGAAAACGCGGCGATGAAAAACAACGTCGCCCCCGCCGCTTGGACGTACGACAACATCGAATACATGAAAACCCAGCTCAAAAGCCTGGGTTTTGCGATTGACTGGGAGCGCGAAGTTGCCACCTGCAAACCCGAATACTACCGCTGGGAACAATGGCTGTTTACCAAGCTGTTTGAAAAAGGCATCGTCTATCGCAAAAACGGCACGGTAAACTGGGACCCTGTCGACCAAACCGTCCTTGCTAACGAGCAAGTCATCGACGGGCGCGGCTGGCGCTCCGGCGCGTTGATCGAAAAACGCGAAATCCCGATGTATTACTTCAAAATCACCGATTACGCCGAAGAGCTGCTCAACGATTTGGACAAGCTGGAACACTGGCCGGAACAAGTCAAAACCATGCAGCGCAACTGGATCGGCAAATCTCGCGGCATGACCGTGCGCTTCGCCGTTTCAGACGACAGCAAACAAGGCTTGGAAGGCGATTACGCGAAATTTCTGCAAGTTTATACTACCCGCCCCGACACGCTGATGGGCGCAACTTATGTTGCCGTTGCCGCCGAGCATCCGCTGGCAACCGCCGCAGCCGCCGACAAACCCGAATTGCAGGCATTTATCGCCGAATGCAAAGCGGGCTCCGTTGCCGAAGCCGATATGGCGACGATGGAGAAAAAAGGCGTGCCGACCGGCCGCTACGTCGTCAACCCGCTCAACGGCGACAAGCTGGAAGTGTGGATTGCCAACTATGTATTGTGGGGCTACGGCGACGGCGCGGTCATGGCGGTTCCTGCGCACGACGAACGCGATTTCGAGTTCGCCACCAAATACAACCTGCCTAAAAAACAAGTCATTGCCGTCGGCGACAACGCATTCGACGCAGACCAATGGCAAGAATGGTACGGCGACAAAGAAAACGGCGTATTGGTCAACAGCGGCGACTTGGACGGTATGAATTTTCAGACGGCCTTCGACGCCATCGCCGCCAAGCTGCAAAGCCAAGACGCAGGCGAACCGAAAACCCAATACCGCCTGCGCGACTGGGGCATTTCGCGCCAACGCTACTGGGGCTGTCCAATTCCCATCGTCCATTGCGAAAAATGCGGCGACGTACCCGTCCCTGCCGACCAACTGCCGGTCGTTTTGCCTGAAAACGTCGTACCCGACGGCATGGGTTCGCCTTTGGCAAAAATGCCCGAATTTTACGAAACCACCTGCCCATGCTGCGGTGGCGCGGCGAAACGCGAAACCGACACCATGGACACCTTCATGGAATCGAGCTGGTACTTCTTCCGCTACATGTCGCCCAAGTTCGCAGAAGGCATGGTATCGACTGAAGCCGCGAAATACTGGGGCGCGGTCGACCAATACATCGGCGGTATCGAACACGCCATTCTGCACCTCTTGTACGCGCGTTTCTTCACCAAACTGATGCGCGACGAAGGCTTGGTCAATGTTGACGAACCGTTCGAACGCCTGCTGACTCAAGGCATGGTCGTCTGCGAGACCTACTACCGCGAAAACGACAAAGGCGGCAAAGACTGGATCAACCCTGCCGATGTCGAGCTGACTTTCGACGACAAAGGCCGCCCTGTTTCTGCCGTTCTGAAAGCAGACGGACTGCCAGTCGTCATCAGCGGCACGGAAAAAATGTCCAAGTCCAAAAACAACGGTGTCGATCCGCAAGAACTGATTAACGCCTACGGTGCGGACACCGCTCGCCTGTTCATGATGTTCGCCGCACCGCCCGAACAGTCCCTCGAATGGAGCGACAGCGGCGTCGAAGGCGCACACCGCTTCCTGCGTCGTCTGTGGCGTACCGTTTACGAATACCTGAAACAAGGCGAAGCAGTCAAAACGTTCGCAGGCAACCAAGACGGTTTGTCTAAAGAACTCAAAGACCTGCGCCACAAACTGCACGCCACCATCGCCAAAGTCAGCGACGACTACGGCCGCCGTCAGCAGTTCAACACCGCCATCGCCGCCGTAATGGAACTGCTCAACCAATACGATAAAACCGACACCGGCAGCGAACAAGGCCGCGCCGTCGCTCAAGAAGTATTGGAAGCCGCCGTACGCCTGCTGTGGCCCATCGTGCCGCACATCTGCGAAACCCTGTGGAGCGAATTAAACGGCGCGAAACTGTGGGAAGCAGGCTGGCCGACAGTCGACGAAGCCGCCTTGGTCAAATCCGAAATCGAAGTCATGGTTCAAGTCAACGGCAAACTGCGCGGCAAAATCACCGTCGCCGCCGACGCCTCCAAAGCCGACCTCGAAGCCGCCGCACTCGCCACCGAAGGCGCGGTGAAATTCATGGAAGGCAAGCCCGCCAAGAAAATCATCGTCGTACCGGGCAGACTGGTGAACATCGTGGTGTAAAGTCTGATTCGGCATTGATTGCTGTAATAAGAAAGGTCGTCTGAAAACTTGGGAACAGGGTTTTCAGACGACTTTTTTAAGGTAGATAGAGTTGTCTACATTACAGACCTCAAATAACTTAAATCTCAAAATCCTAAAAAAGTTCCCTTAGCCTGCACAACAAGATAATTTCGAAATATCTTTATCGAACGTAAGTGCAACTAATTTTAGCCCTTCAGCCATTGTTAAATATGGTGCTAGGGTTTCTGTTAAATCTTCTATCGTTAAGCCAAATTTAACAGCTAATGATGCTGCATAGATGACATCTCCTGCATTTTCAGATACAATATGAACCCCTAATACTTTTAGTGTTTCTGCATCTGCTACTAGTTTAAATACACCGATTGTTTCACGGTTTACAATTGCTCTTGGAACAGCATCTAAAGGTAATACAGATGTCTTCACATCATACCCTTTCTCTTTTGCTTGTTCTTCTGTTAAACCAACCGTTGCAACCGTCGGATTCGTAAACGTAACAGCAGGAACTACCGATAAATCTATTTTTTTGTTTAATCCACCAATAGCATTATCAGTAATAATTCCACCTTCATAGGCTGCTACATATACAAATTGTGGTCCTAAAGTCACATCTCCTGCTGCATAAATCTTTTCATTACTTGTTTGACCAAAATCATTGATCAGGATTTCATTATTTTTTCCAGTTTCAACACCTGCTGCACTTAAATTTAAAGAATCCGTATTTGGTTTTCTTCCAGTGGCAACAAGTAACTGATCTGATTCAATGACTTCTCTACTGCCATTTACTGTTACGTAAACCCTTTTTATCTCTCCACTTTGTTCAACACGCTCAAAAGTTGCCCCTTTGACAAGGTTTATACCCTGTTCAATTAACGCTTTTTCAACTGACTCTGAAATCTCAGGATCATACTCCTTTAAAAGTCGCTCACTTCTTTGCATAAGCGTTATTTCTGAACCTAAATGATGAAATAGTTGTCCAAGCTCCATTCCAATGTATCCTGAACCAATTACAGTTAATCGTTTTGGTATTTTCTTTAACTCAAGAAGTGTTGTACTAGTTAAATAGTCCATTTTTTCAAGTCCTGAAATTTGGGGCAACGAAGGCGATGCACCTGTTGCAATTAAAAAGCGTTTTGCAGATAACTTTGCCCCATTGACCTCAACCGTACTAGCATCAACGAATTTTGCTTCACCTTTAATTAAATCAAAATTATATTCATCAATTAAATCCATATATTTTTGATTCCGAAGTTCGCTCACCAATTTATCCTTTTGCGTGATTAAACTAGCTAAATCCACTTCTCCAGCGGATGTTTGTAAACCTATAAACGGATTGTCTTTTGATAAATGATTGATTTCCCCTGCCCTAAGAAGAGTTTTTGACGGAACACAGCCAATATTCACACAGGTTCCCCCAACCGTTCCACGCTCAATCATTCCAACTTTTGCACCGTATTCTATAGCTTTAATTGCCGAAGAAAAGGCAGCAGCACCAGAACCAATAATAAGAAGGTCATAATTGTCTTCATTAATTAACGCCACGTTTTCTAGTGATGATACTTCTTCAATTTCTCCGGCTTGGTAATTTGCTTCATCAATCGCCTTTATTGCACTTTCAACCTCAATATCATCGGGCAGTTCAAATACTGCTTCACCACGACGATAACTAGACTCAATATTTTTAGCACCTATCTTTTCAAGTGCTGATTCCACGTGTTTTTCACAACCCGTACAAGTCATTCCTGAAATGTTTACCTTAAATTTATTCATAAAAAAGCTCCTTTCGTTAATTAATCTCTCATGTTAATGTTTCTATTATTGGACACGAATGTAATTGCTTTTCATCTGGACATCGTTGTTTTAAGTCGTCTAACATAGTTTCAATTCGTTTTAAATCCTCTATTTGTTTTTGCACTTCCTTTTGTTTTTTAGAAACAAATTCGAACATATCTTGACAACGAACTTCATCTTTATCTACAACACCAAGTAATTTATAAATCTCGCTTAAAGAGAAACCAAGTTCCTGTATTCGTTTAATAAACCCAACACGCTTAACGTCATCATATGAATATATCCGATAACCAGCTTCCGTTCGGTGAGGTTCTTGTAATAAATTTTTTCGCTCGTAATATCTGATCGTTTCTTTATTAACTCCACATTTATCTGCAAACTTACTAATGCGATAAATCATCTTATTTCACCCCCTGAATATTATAAACCATGTACCATAGTACACGGTCAAGTAAATTGGACTATTTTATTTTTTTCCCAAAGTATCACTCGTATGTGATTGATACTTTTATATAATACTATTGATTATCCTAACATCCCACCAGAAAATCCGATTTAAACACCAGTTGTTTTTAAACTATTAAGAAAGTAATTCCACTATATATTCCGAAGACCCAAAAAACCATACGAATCAGTTAGATTCATTATCACAGTTCCCGTCATTAACATAGCCCTTAAAAGTTCAGGCAAAGAAATATCTAATGCGCTAGCCAAACGAATAAGATTTAATAGGGCAGGGTTACGCTCTCCACGTTCTATCATTCCGATATAAGTCCGGTACATATTCACTTTTTCAGCCAATGCTTCCTGACTTAAATCCTGGAGTTGTCTTAAATGACGAACATGTTTGCCAAATTGTTTTAAAATTTCTGATTTCATGATGACTATTCTTAATGTTTGCAAATTAAATTCCACATACAATAAGTATCAACTTTAGTTCTAATACGAAAGGCCGTCTGAAACCCTATATTCAGGTTTCAGACGGCCTTTTTAACTGCCCGATTTTATTCGCCGTAATAGGCTTTGGTCAGGATTTCTTCCATATCGGCGACCATGGCGAGGCGTGGGTTGGCTGGGGTGCATTGGTCTTCAAAAGACATCATGGCCAGCTCTTTTCTGCCGTCGAGGAAGGTTTTCTCATCGATGCCCTGCTCTTTAAACGACATTTTGATGCCGACGTTGACCGCCAGCTCATGGCAGGCTCGGGCGAAGGATTCGACGCCTTCTGCCGGTGTGCTGCACGGCAGGCCTAAAGTACGGGCGATTTCCTGATATTTCAGGTCGGCTTTGTAGTAGTTGTACTTCGGCCAAGTGGCGGTTTTCTGCGGACGCGTGCCGTTGTAGCGGATGACGTGCGGCAACAAGATGGCGTTGGCACGGCCGTGCGGAACATGATATTTGCCGCCGATTTTGTGTGCCATCGAGTGGTTTATGCCCAAGAACGCATTGGCAAACGCCATGCCTGCGATGGTGGAGGCATTGTGCATATGCTCGCGCGCTTCTGGATCGGCCGCACCGTGTTTGTAGGAGCGTTCGAGGTATTGGAACACGAGCTTGATGGCTTGCAGGGCGAGGCCGTCTGTAAAGTCGTTCGCCAGTACGGAAACGTAGGCTTCTACGGCGTGGGTCAGTACGTCCAAACCGGTATCGGCGGTTACGCCTGCCGGTACGGTCATGGTAAACGCAGGATCGACAATCGAAATGGTCGGTGTCAGCGAATAGTCGGCAATCGGATATTTTTTGTCGCCGTCGCTGATGACGGTAAACGGCGTCACTTCCGAGCCTGTGCCCGATGTGGTAGGAATGCCGATAAATTTGGCTTTGCGGCCCAATTCAGGGAAGCGGAATGCGCGTTTGCGGATGTCCATGAATTTTTGTACCAAGTCTTCAAAATCGACTTGCGGCTGCTCGTAGAAGAGCCACATGGCTTTGGCCGCATCCATCGGCGAGCCACCGCCCAGCGCGATAATGGTGTCCGGCTGGAAGCTGCGCATCAAATCCGTGCCTTTATAGACGGTTTGGACGCTCGGATCGGCTTCGACATCGGTAAACAGCTGGATGGTCACTTTGTTTTTGCGTTGATGCAGTTGGTGGGTGATTTTATCGACAAAGCCCAGGTCAACCATCGAACGGTCGGTCACAATCATGACTTTTTCGCAGTCTTTCATGTCTTGCAGATATTGGATGGAATCGCGTTCAAAATAGATTTTGGCGGGCACTTTGAACCATTGCATGTTGTTTCTCCGACGGCCTACTTTTTTGATGTTTAACAGATTGACTGCGCTGACGTTACCGCCGACGGCGTTTTTACCGTAAGAGCCACAACCGAGGGTCAGAGAAGGCAGGAAGGCGTTGTACACGTCGCCGATACCGCCGAAGGTGGAAGGCGAATTCCAAATCACGCGCAGCGCTTTGACGCGGGAGCCGAATGTTTTGACCAATTCTTCATCGGCAGTATGGATGGCGGCGGAGTGTCCCAAGCCGTCAAAGGCGACCATTTCTTCGGCGAACTTCAAGCCTTGTTCGGTCGAATCCGCCTTAATCATGGCCAAAACAGGCGAAAGTTTCTCGCGGGTCAGCGGCTCGTTGGGGCCGACTTCGCGGCATTCGGCGATGATGATGTTGGTTTTTTCAGGTACTTTAAACCCAGCCTGCTCGGCAATCCATGCCGCCGGTTTGCCCACGACGGCAGAATTGAGTTTCGCGCCGCCGCAGCTGGCGCAATTCGCCGTTACGCCGAAGATAAACTCTTCGAGCATGGCTTTTTCTTTTTTGTTGGCAAAGTACACGCCGTAGGATTTGAACTCTTCGGCCAACTCTTTGTAAATCTCTTTATCGGCAATCACTGCTTGCTCGCTGGCACACACCATGCCGTTGTCGAAAGATTTCGACATCACAATATCGTGCGCCACCTGTTTGATGTCCGCCGTTTTTTCAACATAAGCAGGTACGTTGCCCGCTCCGACGCCGAGCGCAGGTTTGCCGCAGGAATACGCCGCTTCCACCATCGCATTGCCGCCGGTCGCCAAAATCGTTGCCACGCCCGGATGCTTCATCAGCGCGGAAGTGCCTTCCATAGACGGCTTTTCAATCCACTGGATACAGTTTTCCGGCGCACCGGCCGCAATCGCCGCATCGCGTACAATACGCGCTGCATGGGCGGAACACTGCTGGGCGGACGGGTGGAACGAGAAAATAATCGGATTGCGGGTTTTCAGTGCAATCAGGGATTTAAAAATGGTGGTGGAAGTCGGATTGGTTGTCGGCACGATACCGCAAACCACGCCGACCGGATCGGCGATTTCGGTAATACCGGTTACATCGTTTTCACTGATGACGCCCACGGTTTTCAAATCACGCAGGCGGCGCACGACGTTTTCGCAGGCAAACAGGTTTTTCGTCGCCTTATCCTCAAACACGCCGCGTCCCGTTTCTTCCACCGCGTGCATGGCGAGTACACCATGTTTGTCCAGCGCGGCGATAGAGGCTTTGGCAACAATAAAATCAATCTGCTCCTGATCCAGCTTAAGAAACTCGTCCAATGCCCGTAAACCCTTTTCAACCAGGCTGTTTACCTCGGCTACGGCTGGGCTGACGACGTTGTCGGCTGATGCGTTCATGGTGTATCTCCTTAATAAAAGGTGGCAATAAGGTCAATAAATTTTCACTACGATAACTATAGGTAATTTAGTTACATTTTGCTTTGACCTACATCACAAACCATGATTGAACTTTTCAGACGGCCATTTTATCGTTTATTCATTTTAATTCTTTGAAGTATAATATTTTTATCTACACAAAAACAAAGACGGTTATTCTTCGTCGCTTTCCTCGATAATTAAGATAAAAACAGAAAATCGATGTATTAAAATTACAGATGCAAATAAAAAGGCCGTCTGAAATCTTTTTCAGACGGCCTTTGATTTATGTATGCCTTTTATTGGCTGATGTCTTCCAGCGTACGGCCTTTGGTTTCTTCACCCAATACCAAGATTACCGCCACAATCAGCAGCATAACCAGCGCAAACATCATAAAGATATTACCGAAGCCGCCGCTGTTGCCCACCATCGCCGCCACTACCATAGGCGCGAGTATGCCGCCGACGCGGCCGATGGCGCCTGCCCAGCCGGATGCGAAAGCACGGAAGCGCAAGGGGTAGAGTTCGGGGGTGTAGGTGTATAAAACGCCCCATGCGCCCAAGTTGAAGAAGGACATCAGGCTGCCCCAAATCATGACTTCGGCCGCAGTGGTGCTTTGCCCGAAAAACCATGCGCACACGGCGCAAGCGGCCAAAAATCCTGCCAGCGTTGCTTTGCGGCCGATTCTTTCCACCAAAGCCGCGGCGGCTATATAGCCGGGCAGTTGTGCAACAATCATCACCAGCACATATTCAAAGGTTTTGACCACGGTATTGCCCTGCTCGACCAGCAATTTAGGCAACCAAGTGAAAATGCCGTAATACGAAAACACGATGCCGAACCAAACCAGCCACAGCATCAGCGTGCGCCGTGCAAACGGATGTTGCCAAAGTTGGAAGAAGCGGATGCGTTCGCGCGGGGCGGCCGGTGCGGCAACGGCTTGTGTCGGCGGCGTGATGCCCGATTGTATTTCCAGCGTGGATACCAAACGGTGCGCTTCGTTGGTTTTGCTGCGGGAAAGCAGGTAAGGCACGGATTCGGGAACGAATTTCAACACCAACGGCACATAAAACAGGGGCAAGGCGCCGAATAAAAACGCGCTGTGCCAGCCGGTTTGCGGAATAAAGAAATAAGACACCAGCGCGGCTGAGAGCCAGCCCAAGCCCCAAAAGCTTTCCAGCAACACAATAAAACGGCCGCGTACTTTCGGCGGCGCATATTCGCTGACCAGCGACACGGCAACGGGCAGTTGGCCGCCCAAACCGACGCCGACAAAAAAGCGGCACACCAGCAAAACCGTCAAATCAGGCACGAGCGCGCACAAACCTGTGGCAATGCTGTACACCACCATCGTGCCGGCAAAAACGGTTTTCCGTCCGAACCTGTCCGCCAGCCAGCCGCTGAATACCGCGCCCAGAGCCATGCCGACAAAGGCAATGCTGACAATCCAACCCAACTGCGCCGGAGCCAGCGCCCAGTCTTTGCCCAAAGCCGGCAATACAAACGACACCAAGCCTGTATCCATGGCATCAAACAACCAGCCTATGCCGACCAACACTAAAAGTTTGTAATGAAAACGGGAGGGCGGCAGATTGTGCAGCCGCGTCAAAATATCCATCACTTCTTTCCTTTGTTTGCGTATTATTGAATTGGATTTTATCAATAACTGCTTTAATTTCAGTGACAAACCTGAAACCAAGACATTGTGTCGATTTTAACATTGGTACCATATGCAAAGAATAGGAAGCGCGTATTTTTTAGATATTTTTATCGCCAGAACCGCACGCCCTATTAAAACGCTGAATAAGGGTTCACGGCAGGCCGTCTGAAACCGATGGTCTGTTTTTCAGACGGCCTGCCGTTTTTTGCAAAGGCTTCATGCTTGGGTTATGATGTTTATTTGTAATATGTAAACAGATGATTGCCTGTTTTTACATAACAGGCCGTCTGAAACAACGGAGAACGATATGAATGCGGTTGTAATTGCGGTCATCATCATGCTTGTGCTGTCTTTATCGCGCGTGCATGTGGTACTCAGCTTGGCTGTCGGCGCGTTTGTCGGCGGCTTGGTGGCCGGTATGCCTTTGGAGAATGTAACCAACGCGGCCGGCGATGTGGTGCAGCAAGGGATTATTCCTGTTTTTAACGAAGGTCTGAAAGGCGGGGCGCAAATCGCGCTGTCTTATGCCATGCTCGGCGCGTTTGCCATGGCCATCACGCATTCCGGTCTGCCGCAACAGCTCGCCGGCGTGATTATCCGCAAACTCAACGGCGGCGAAGGCAATGCGAAAGGCGAAGGCGCGGTCAAATGGCTGCTGCTGGCGATTATTTTGTGCATGGGTGTGATGAGCCAAAACGTTGTGCCGATTCATATTGCGTTTATCCCGATGATTATTCCGCCGCTGCTGTTGGTGTTCAACCGTTTGAAACTCGACCGCCGCTTGGTGGCCTGCGTAATTACGTTTGGCTTGGTAACGACTTATATGTTCCTGCCTTACGGCTTCGGTGCCATCTTCTTGAACGACATCATGTTGGGCAATATCCGCTCGGCAGGCATGGACACCAGCGGCATCAATGTGATGCACGCAATGGCGATTCCGGCTTTGGGCATGGTGTCCGGCTTGCTGCTGGCCTTTTTGCACTACCGCAAACCGCGCATTTATCAAAACAATACCACTGACACGGAAGACAACCGTGCAGCAGTGCAACAACAAGAGCCGTCAACCTATCGCAGCTTGGTGGCGGCCGTGGCGATTGCCGTGTGTTTTGCCATTCAGCTTTTGTATGATGGTTCGCTGGTGTTGGGCGCTATGTTGGGCTTTGCCGTGTTTATGATGTTGGGCGTGATGAACCGCTCCGCCGCCAGCGATGTGTTCGGCGAAGGCATCAAAATGATGGCGATGGTCGGCTTTATTATGATTGCGGCGCAAGGTTTCGCCGCCGTAATGAACGCAACCGGCGAGATTCAGCCTTTGGTCGAACGCAGCATGGCTTTGTTCGGCGGCAATAAAGGCATGGCCGCATTGACCATGTTGTGCGTCGGCTTGCTGGTAACCATGGGCATCGGCTCGTCTTTCTCCACTTTGCCGATTATTACCGCGATTTATGTGCCTTTGTGCATCAGCTTGGGCTTCTCCCCAATGGCTACCGTGGCCATTGTCGGCACGGCAGGCGCGCTGGGCGATGCAGGCTCCCCTGCTTCAGACTCAACACTCGGCCCGACCATGGGTTTGAACGCCGACGGCCAACACGACCACATCCGCGATTCGGTTATCCCGACTTTTATCCACTACAATATCCCGCTGATGGCTGCCGGCTGGATTGCCGCGATGGTGCTGTAATATGAGCGATATTCAGGAATTGGAACACCGCGTCACGGAGCTGGAAATTCAGACGGCCTTGCAGGAAGATTTAATCAGCAGCCTGAACAACACCATCGCCAAGATGCAGCAGGCTTTGGATTTGCAGCAAGGCCAGCTACGGCTTCTGTATCAACGGATGCAGGATAAAGGCGCAAACGGCGAACGCGAACCGTACAGCCTACGCGACGAGATTCCGCCGCATTATTGATTAGCTAAAAAAGGGCGTGTTTGATACATGCCCTTTTCTTTCATAACAAAGGCCGTCTGAAAGTCAATCAAGCTTTCAGACGGCCTTTTAAACAATCAAACCTTACAAACAAGCCAATTCGTTGGCCATTTGCTGCTCGACGGTTTCACGTTGGCGGATAAGTTTACATTCGCTGCCGTCAACCAATACTTCCGCCGCACGGTTGCGCGTGTTGTAGTTGCTCGCCATGCTTGAGCCATACGCACCGGCGCTGCGGATAAGCAGCAAATCCCCTTCTTCGCAGGCGATGGTGCGGTCTTTGCCGAGGAAGTCGCCGGTTTCGCAAATCGGGCCGACGATATTGGCCGTCAGAGGCTCAATGTCTTTGGTTTCGACCGCTTCGATGTGATGATAGGCATCATAAAGCGCCGGACGCATCAAATCGTTCATCGCCGCATCGACCATCACAAAGTTTTTCTCTTCGCCATGTTTGACAAATTCAACGCGCGTCAACAACGCACCTGCATTGCCGACCAAACTGCGGCCTGGCTCGAGAACCAATTTCAGACGGCGTGTACCCATCAGTTTTTGAACGGCTTGGGCATACGCGCCCAGATCAGGCACATTTTCGTCTTGGTAAACAATACCGACACCGCCGCCCAAGTCTAAGTGTTCCAACACAATGCCTTCGTCTGCCAGTTGGTCGACCAAGGCCAAGATTCGTTCGCAGGCTTCGACCAGCGGGCTGAGGTCGGTCAGTTGCGAGCCGATATGGCAGTCGATACCGACAATTTTCAAATGGCCTTGTCGGGAAGCATGACGATAGGCCTCAAGCGCATCGGCATAGGCAATACCAAATTTATTGGCTTTCAGGCCGGTGGAGATATAAGGATGGGTTTTAGCGTCGACATCGGGGTTGACGCGCAGGGAAACCGGAGCGACTTTACCCAAACGCGCGGCAACTTTCTGAATGCGGTCGATTTCGGGAATGCTCTCCATATTGAAGCATTTCACGCCTGCATTCAGCGCAAACTCGATTTCTGCCTCACTCTTACCCACACCGGAAAAAATCGTTTTCGCCGCATCGCCGCCTGCCGCTAAAACACGCGCCAATTCGCCGCCGGACACAATGTCAAAACCACTCCCCAAAGAAGCAAAGTGCTTGATGATGCTCAGGTTGCCATTGGCTTTAACCGCATAGCAGACAAGCGGATTTAAAGCGGCAAACGCGGTTTGGTAGTTTTCAAATGCCTCGGTCAGCGCAGATTTGCTGTACACATAAAGCGGCGTACCAAACTCTTCGGCAAGGTGTGTATAAGGGAGTTGTTCGCAGAATAAGGTCATGTTTCTGAAATCTTTTTTAATCGTTGGTTTGAGTGGTTGGTTCTTTGGCCGTATCGAATTTCAAGCCGGTTTGAATCACGCCGAAGCGCGCCTTGTCGCCTTCTTTGGGCAGGTAGAGGTCGCCTTTGTAGCCGCAGGCAGAAAGCAGCAGAGCCGTTGCCGCTGCAAAAAATACGCCGTATTTCATCAGTAAAACTTTCTTCATCATTACGAATGTGGCAAGATTCGGTATCTTAAACAAAAACCACACAAAAAGCCATGATGACCGAAAGCGAATTCATCCGCATGAGCGAAGAATTGTTCGAACACATCGAAGACCAAATCGACGAAAACGGCTGGGATTTCGACTGCCAGTTTGCCGGAAACGTACTGACCATCGAAGCCGAAGACGGCACGCAAATCATTGTCAACCGCCACACGCCCAACCAAGAATTGTGGATTGCCGCCAAAAGCGGCGGCTACCATTTCGCCGAGCAAAACGGCAAATGGCTGGCAACGCGCGACAGCCGCGATTTCTACGACGTTTTAAACGAAGCACTGAGTGCGGCTTCGGGCGAAGCAGTCAATATTGCCGAATTGTGATTGAATCTTTAAATCTCACCCACTAAAAATCTATTTACCTCAAAGGATACCCAAATGCCCCTACTAGATAGTTTCAAAGTCGACCACACCCGTATGCACGCCCCTGCCGTACGCGTGGCCAAAACCATGACCACGCCCAAAGGCGACACCATTACCGTATTCGACCTGCGTTTCTGCATTCCCAACAAAGAAATCCTGTCCGAAAAAGGCATCCACACGCTGGAGCATTTGTTTGCAGGCTTTATGCGCGACCATTTGAACGGCAACGGCGTCGAAATCATCGACATTTCCCCGATGGGCTGCCGCACCGGTTTCTACATGAGCCTCATCGGCACGCCCGACGAGCAAAAAGTAGCCGACGCATGGCTCGCTTCAATGCAGGATGTTTTGACCGTTCAAGACCAAAGTAAAATTCCCGAGCTGAACGAATACCAATGCGGTACTTACCTGATGCACTCGCTTACCGAAGCACACGAAATCGCCCAAAACGTTTTGGCACGCAAAGTCGCCGTCAATAAAAACGAAGATCTAACATTGGACGAAAGCCTGTTGAACGTTTAATACGCTATGACAGCAAAGGCCGTCTGAAACTTTATATGACAAGTTTCAGACGGCCTAAGACCTTTTATTCCAATTTTCAACCTTTCAGCCACAGTTTTACACCGCCTAAAAATAAGTTGGCGGATGCTGACAGTGTACATAGTATAATTACACTTTGAACAAACAACCTGATTCTATTGCCTTTATGAAACCGTTTTTCTGCAAAACCGCCATTGCCCTCAGCCTGACCCTCCCCGCCGCCGCCAACGCTGCCGAGTATGTCTGCAATGTTGAAGGCATCACCGTTTATACCTCACACCAGATCAACAATACCTGCCGCGTTACCGATTCATACAGTCCAGTAGAAACAAATGTATTTCAAACAAACGCTGAGCAACTAAATTTGAATTCGACTCTTACAGAGCAACAAACAGATCCGAAATTGGTTGGAACACAGAACATTTTCGATAAAACAGGAGTAACAAACCAAAAAACTACTAGATCAACGGCGGATCACTATGTTCCTGTTATAGAAACACAAACGGCAATAGCTCCTGTTGAAACCAAGCAATATCCCGTTAATAGTTTCGCCATATTCAATACCACACCTGTTGTTCAAGTATACCCCTCTGCACCTATCGCTCAGGCACAAACTACCTCTCAGGAAAATCATAGATCGGATAGCTTTTTCTCTCCTCATACTGAGCAGACATCTACCCAAACTCTCGCCGCCCCGAACGTGCACACTGACCAAGCTACCACCACCCAATTCCTGAATCATTCTCTAGATTTGGAGCCATTGGACAACAAGACAGCAAAAAGTACAACGGCCGAAGAACCGGCCAAAACTGAAGTTACACACACAGAACAAACTGTTTCCAAAACATCGATAAACCGCACAACCAATATTAAAAAAACAGTAACCAAACCACTTAACGCTGAAAACTCTTCTGCATCGTCCGACAAAACCAATATATTAACAGGATCTACAACCGAGATTTTCGCACTGACAGACTCGGTCAAGCCGACCGAACCCATACCAGCGGCAGCAACTCCAACGAAGCCTACCAAAACCCCATTGCCCAAAGCATATGGACCAACCACTGATGCACTCTTCAGCGATAAAGATGTCGATAACGACATCAAAATTCTGCTAAATGGTCCGATCGGTGGCGTTACCAATACTGCCGCAGCTGCTAATCCGCGTCTGAATATCCTCCTACGCAACAGCATACAGAAACGCCAGGCCAAGCAAAATAGCCAGCAAGACATCCGCCGCAAAGCACCGATTCGTACCATTCCTGCAACCATTGCTGCACCACAACCCAAACCTAAAGAAACACGTAAACAGGTATTACAAGGGGAAATTCGCAACGAACAGGCCGCTATTATCCGCCTTCAAACACAGCTGAATGCAGCCAAACAAAAAGGCGATCAAATTAAAATCCAACAACTGACCCGTACCATCAACGCCCGTCAAGCGAATATCCGTGCTATTCAAGGCGAGATGTCTCGTTGATTGGTTTTTATACAAAAGGCCGTCTGAAAATATTTTCAGACGGCCTTTTTAATGGCTTACAACCTATTTACTTCAACAAACAAACTCATTCTCTAAAATCATTTTCCCCATCACGCCAAAGTATATTTCTTCACATCCCTACCCTCGTGCGCCATTACTGCTTCTAGCCAATCGGCGATATTTTGCCAATAATATTGCGGCTTTTCAGACGGCCTATCAGTCTGAGTACCTTCATCATTCAACACAACGGGAACACCCTGCTCTGCACCGTTTTCAAGCAAAATCCAGATACTGCCTTCATGGGTATCGGCACGGACTGCTTGATGTTCATATGCCCAACCAACCGCAGCTTGTCCGCCATTTTGCAAAGACTGCATCGCCAGAGATAATGGATGAAAGCAGGTATCTACATTGTTGTCGGCAGTAACGACCAAAGTTGCACCATGCGTGCCTAAAGCTTGCGCGGCATGAAAAACGGGGGAGTTGTGCAGGTTGGCAATAAAGTCAAACGGCATCGCGGCGTGATGGTTCAGCACATTGTCTGCCATTTTTTCAAATACGGATGGCGAAGAAAACGGTGTACCGAGAAAAACGGCGCAATCAGAACGGATTTCGCTTTGTTCCTTCAGTTGCCCTGCACCAAGCGCGGCAATCAAACTCAAGCGGCTGAGGCGGCGGGTATCTATACTGCTTTGCTGCTTTAAGGTTTGTTTGAGGATTTTACCGCCGGTGTCGGCGTCCGTATCAAAACGCACGGTGGCGGTAATACGGATATTAGGATTTACGGTTGCCATTGCCATACCAAAGATGTGTTGCTGCCGCCAAAACCAAATTGATTGGCCAAACAAAAAAAACCGCCTTTTTGTGAAGCCGCGCACTCGGAAAAACGAATTTTCCGCCTCTGATAATCGCTGCTTCCGCCTTGTTTTAAAGCGGATAAAAGCAGGACTGTTTCAAGGGCTGCCGTTGCGCCAAGCGTGTGTCCGATTTGCGGCTTGAATGCCATCAAAGGGGGCAGTGTACCGAATATATTTTCCAGTGCGGCCAATTCGGCGGCATCGCTGTCAGCCGTGCCGATGCCGTGTGTTTTAACGACCGCAATGCTTTCAGGAGCGATGCCTGCAACACCCAAAGCGCGTCGCATCACCTGCTCTTGTGCTTGGCCATCGCTTTGAATCAGGTCATTGCCTGTATTGGCGGCGTGTCCGATAAGTTTCAGACGGCCTGAAGAAGATTCGGGAGCAGCGGAAGATAAAGCAAGCGCGGCAACACCTTCGCCTAAAATCAAACCATTTCCGCCAAAAGGCCGATACTGCTCGGCCAGCAAACCCAAGCTGTGAAAATGCAGCAAAGTCAGCCGGTTGAGGTTTTCAATACCAAGCACAAAGGCGCGCTCCGCCCCGCCGCGCAAACAATTATCCGCCTGAATCAGCGCATGGGCAGATGAAGTGCAGGCAGTAGCGAAACTGAAAATCTGCCGATTACCGCTACGCCGGCGCAAATCTTCGGCAAGATAAAGCAGATTGTGTTCCTCTACCGCCCTATTACCCGCAAAATGGCGGTTTTCATATTCGGAGATGGAATAGGAACTGGAACCGATAAACACCGGCGTATCGTGCCAGCTTTCAGACGGCCAGCCTGCATTTTCGGCAGCTTGTCGCAAATGTTGTTCGGCAATATTCGCAAATTCCTTCCGCCCCAAACTGTCGCCGGCGAATGCACGAAAATAAGCAGCCTGCTGCGGTTGGTTTAAAAACGTATAAGACACCGCATCAGGCCGTCTGAAATCCGCTTGCGGATTTAAGGCAGAAGTGGCCGCCGTACCGCAAACCCAACTCACGCGCCATGCTCCGTACGGATAAACGCCGCCAAATCGCGTACGCACATCATATGTTTGCGCACCATACGGTCGCCCTGCAGGCGCACTTGGAAATACTGTTGCAAGGCAACGCTGATCTGCAGCGCATCAAGCGAATCCAAACCAACCGGACTGTCATCACCAAACAAAAGTGCATCGTCGGTGAAATCATCCATATCCACATCGTCGGCCTTATCGGCCTCTTGCACGATTAACTTTTTCAATTCCGCTTCCAGCTCGTGCTCGGCCAGTGTAAAGGTGTAAGACATTTTTTAAACTCCCATTTTTATATCATGAAGCAACAACTTGTTTGAGCGAAACTCGTTACACTCGTTTTAGCGAAACTCGCTACGCTCGTTTTCAGACGGCCTGAACTTTATGCAAAATCGCCCCAAAGCGTCTGCATGGCGGCAATGGCCGCAAGTGAGGCGGTTTCGGTACGCAACACCCGTTTGCCAAGCGTAACGGATTGAAAACCGGCATCAAATGCCTGCTGCTCTTCCTTCTCCGTCCAGCCGCCTTCCGGGCCGACCATAAACACGACCTTGCCGGATTGCGGCTGAACATCGCCCAGTTTTTGTGCGCGATTCAAGCTCATTAACAGTTTGGTCGTTTCCTGCGGCAACTGCTGCAATGACTGTGCATAAGTCGTCAGCGGCAAAACCTTCGGCACAATATTGCGGCCGCTTTGTTCACACGCCGAAACGACGATTTCCTGCCAACGCGCCACCCGCTTTTCAGCGCGTTCGCCACTCAAGCGGACGACACAGCGTTCGCTGATAACTGGGCGAATTTCTGCCACGCCCAATTCCACGCTTTTCTGCAAAGTGAAATCCATGCGCTCGGCGGCGGATACCGCCTGTACCAACGTAATGTTCAGCGGCGATTCGTTGTCCGTTGCCTCTTCACGCAAAATCCGCACGCTGGCGCGGCGTTTTTCCAAAACTTCGGGCAAAGCCGGATATGCCTTGCCATTGCCGTTAAACAACACGATTTCTTCCGTGTTTTTCACGCGCAATACATTCAGATGGCGCACCACATTATCGGGCAATTCGACCACGCTGTCGGGGCTTAAGGCAAAATCAACATAAAATCGGGGCATGGTTTCCTGCTTTATTCATGTATATAATTTAAATTTAAAATTTCATGAATGAAGTTGAAACACGGCGACATACTCCTGCCTGCTTTCGCTTTCATCCACTATAATTTGAAACTTCCCGAATTTTAATCCACTGTCGCGCAAAACTGCAAAAAACAAGGATACGCCGTGCTATACCGTTTACAGAAAGTCGTCCGCCACATCGCCCAAACCGAAGTCATGCCGCGTTTTCTGAACACGCCGTCACGACGCAAGGAAGACGGCTCGGTTTTGAGTGAAGCAGATTTGGCCGCACAAACCGCTTTTGCCGCCGCCCTGCCCTTATTGGAGGATTGTCCGATGCTGGGCGAGGAGATGAGCGTTCAGGAGCAAACCCGTTTGTGGAACGAACATTCAGACGGCCTGTGGATTGTCGACCCCATCGACGGCACAAACAACTTCGTCAACGGTTTGCCGCATTTTGCCGTATCCGTCGCACTGGTTAAAAACGGCCACGCCGAATTGGGCGTGATTTATAATCCGGTCAGCGGCGAATGTTTCTATGCTGAACGCGGCAAAGGCGCATTTCTCAACGGCACGCCGCTGCCGCTGCGTTCCGAAAATAAAAAACTCAACGAATCCATTGCCGGCGTAGAAATCAAATACCTGCGTTCGGGCAAACTCGCCAGCCGCATGAATACCCTTGCCCCATTCGGCACAATCCGCAGCATGGGCAGCAGCACGCTCGATTGGTGCTACCTTGCCAGCGGCCGCTACGATATTTACATCCACGGTGGACAAAAGCTGTGGGACTACGCTGCCGGCGCATTGATTTTTGAAGAAGCCGGCGGCTGCCTGACCACTTTGGAAGGCGACGATTTTTGGAGCGGCGAACATGTATTCAAGCGTTCCGTCATCGCCGCATTGCAACCCGAGCTGTTTCAACAATGGGTGAAATGGATTCGAGAAAATCAGTAAAAATACCGTTTATCTTCAAAAAATCACGATTATCTTGCAACTTATTGAAATTATTTCACTTCTTAACAGCATTTAATACTAAAAACGGTAGAATATTAATCGCTGACACAACACTGCTCTTTCATCCCTTTTGGGCAGTGCAGCAAGTAAGACGTTTTCCCGCAATGTATTGGCCATTCATACTTCTCCCTTAGTATGAATGGTTTTTTTTATCTGAAAAAACAGCTCAGGCCGTCTGAACATTCAGACGGCCTGTTTACACTACTATTTGAAAAACTGTCCGCAACACGCCTTAAACTTTTTGCCCGAACCGCACAAACAAGGCTGTTTCATCGTCGGCAAAGCAACAGTCGGATCAATAAAGTACCAACGCCCGTCTATTTTCACAAACGCCGACAATTCATGATGGCACTCGGTTTGCCCGTTCTCTTCAAAATACGCCTCAAACTCGACCAAAGCATGCAGCTTGCCAAACGGCACATGACGGATAACCTTCAACCCCGACCACTGCGTCTGCTTACTCCATGCCACCAAATCCTGCTTGTCCAACAAATTCTGCTGCACAGGGACAGTCGTGTCCACAATATAGTCGATTTCCTGCAAAACATATGCGCTGTAACGCGAACGCATCAACTCTTCCGCCGTCGAGGCCGCCGCCTCACGCGCATGAAACGGTGCGCAACATTCCGTATAAACGCGCCCTGACTGACAGGGGCAAAGTGTAGCCGTCATTCCTAATTATCCGAATAAATCCATTTCAAAATTATAACGCAAACCTGACTCAGGCCGTCTGAAAACGAGCGTAGCGAGTTTCGCTAAAACGAGCGTAGCGAGTTTCGCTAAAATAAGCAAAGCGGGTTTCGCCAAAATAAACGCAACAATCTGATATAATGCGCCTTTTCGATTTTGACTATCCATGATGACCATTCCCATCCAAAGCATCAGCCGCCTGTTGCCGCAAACCCAATGCCGTGAGTGCGGCTATGAAGGCTGCTTACCCTATGCGCATGCCCTGTCGGCAGGAGAAGCGCCGGTAAACCTGTGCGCACCGGGTGGGGAAACCGTCATGAAAGACATTGCCGACCTGTTGGGCAAGCCCTACCTCGCGCCTGCAAAAACACAAATCAAAGCCGTGGCCCTGATTGACGAATCCGCCTGCATCGGCTGTACCGCCTGCATCCGCGCCTGTCCTGTCGATGCCATTATGGGCGCGTCCAAACTGATGCACACCGTCATCAGCGACGAATGTACCGGCTGCGGCTTGTGCGTTACCCCCTGCCCCGTCGACTGCATCGACATGGTTCCCGTATCGCAGCCCTTCCTGCCGTCCGCACGCCGTTTCAGCACCTCTACCGAACCGCGCTTTGCTGCCGCCGAACACGCACAAAGCCGTTTTGAACGCCATACCGCACGCAAACAGCGCGACGATGCCGAACGCAAAGCCCTGCTGGCGCAACGCGAAGCCGCCGTCAAAGCCAAACAGGCCGCACAGGCACAAGCCCAAACAGCCGCGCCAAGCGCCGCATTCAACCCCATGGATTTGATTGCCAAAGCCATGGCCAAAGCGCAATCGCAGCAGGACAAACTCGTCTCCTCCGACAACCGCGAAGACTTCAAAGCGCGCCAAATCGAAGAAGCCAAAGAACGCGCTGAACTGCGCCGCGCCCAACGTGATGCCAAATACGGCAACAAAGCCGAAAAAGCCGCCGCCATCGAATTTCTGCGCCGCCACAAAGCCGCGCAGGAAGCGGTCAAAGAAGCGCGCTGATTTCCAAAACAACAAACCCATTCCGACCGCTTCAGGCCGTCTGAAAACATTGCACGAAAACCAATAACTTTATGAACGCACAAGAATTTCCACACCAGCATACCGCCCATTGCGAAAGCGGTGTGATGTCCACCCTGCTCAAATACCATGGCCACAATTTAGACGAAGCCATGATTTTCGGCATTGCCCACGCGCTGACGTTTGTCTGGATGCCGCTGATCAAATTAAACGGCATGCCGCTGGTTTCCTACCGTACCGCGCCGCGCAGCATCATCAAAAACACCTGCAAAGCATTGGGGCTGAAATTATCCGTGCGCAAATTTTCCGACGCACAAAGCGGACAAGCCGCATTGGATGCCGCGCTGTCCTCAGGCAAACTGGCCGGTTTGCAAACCTCCGTCTTCTGGCTGCCCTACTTCCCGCCGCAAATGCGTTTCCATTTTAACGCACACAATCTTTTGGTATACGGCAAAGACGACAACGACTACCTCATCAGCGACCCCGTATTTGAAAACGTACAACGCTGCGCCGCCGAAGATTTGCAGCGTGCGCGCTTCGCCAAAGGCATATTGGCGGCAAAAGGCATGATGTACACTTTGGAAGACAACAGGCCGTCTGAAAAAATCATGACAGACTTGCCTGCCATTATCCGCAAAGCCATACGCAAAAACGCCAAACATATGCTCGCACCGGTCTTTTTCATCGGTGTAAAAGGCATCCGCACGCTGGCCAAAAAAATCGAATCCCTGCCTGCCAAACAAAATGAGAAATACCAAAAACTGTTTCTCGGCCATTTGGTGCGGATGCAGGAAGAAATCGGTACCGGCGGCGCAGGTTTCCGCTACATCTACGCCTACTTCCTCGAACAAGCCGCCCATATCTGCAACGAACCTGCATTTCAGACGGCCTCAGAACAAATGACCGCCATCGGCGACCAATGGCGTCAATTCGCAGCAATGTGCGTGAAGCAGTGCAAAAAACCGTCTGAAAGCGGCTGCCGCAACATTGCCGAATTTCTGCGCAAAATTGCGGATGATGAAGAAGCGTTATGGCGGGGATTATTGAAATAATGGGGTTATGCGGTAGCGAGAAATTTTCTGTGCCCGTTTGTACACAGATGACCTAATGCCGCCTTTGTCAATGATTTCACTATGCTCCATCCATACTAAGGCCGTCTGAAACCATGATTCACATCCAATCCCTCTCCCACCGTTATCCCAAAGCCGAAACTGCCGCGCTGGACAATGTGTCGTTCGATATTGCCGACGGCGAATGTTTGGGGCTGCTCGGTCACAACGGTGCGGGGAAAACGACGCTGATGTCGCTTTTGGCAGGCTTGCAGGAAGTACGGCAGGGCGAAATTTTGTTTGACGGCAAGCCGTTGCGCCTGTTGGGCCGCAGCGAACGTCAGAAAATCGGTTTGGTGCCGCAGGATTTCGCGTTTTATCCGCAGCTTTCGGTGTGGGACAACCTGCTGTTTTTCGCCTCGCTTTACAAAGTGCGCGACAAAGGCCGTCTGAATGCGCTTCTAGAACAGACCGACCTGGCTGCCCACAAAAACAAAGCGGCAAAGCATCTTTCGGGCGGGCTTAAACGTCGTCTGAATTTTGCCATCGGCCTGATTAACACGCCGCAACTGGTGTTCCTCGACGAAATCACGGTTGGCATCGACCCGCAGTCGCGTCGCTTTATCCTCGACAGCGTGGCGGATTTGACGCGGCAGGGAGTAACGGTGGTCTACACCTCTCACTATCTGTCGGAAATCGAGCAGCTTTGCGACAAAATCGCGCTGCTGCAACACGGCAAGCTGGTGTACCACGGCGGTTTGGACGAGCTTTTAAGCACGCAAACAGGTGTCGTGCGCTTTACCGTCGAACCGCCACTGCCGCCTCAAACGCTGACCGCTTTGGGTGCCAAGCAAGTGGATAGCCGCGGCATGATGGAAACAACGCACGATGCCGCCGCCGTTTACGCCGCCCTGCAACAAAGCGGCGCACAAATCCGCTACTTCCAGCAGGGACACGGTTCGCTGGAAACGTTTTACCTTGATTTCCTGCGCAAAGACGAACCGGCAACAGATAAGCAAAATCCACAATGACGATTTCCTCCCTCCTCAAAGAACTCAAACTGCTCTGCCGCGACCTGCACGGTTTGGCCGTGTTGTTTGTGATGCCCATCGCCTTCATGCTGATTATGTCGTTGGCGCTGAGCCGCGATCAAGATCCGCACACCGACAGCCGCATCGCGCTGGTTGGCGTAGCAAACGACAGTATCAATACCACACTAGCCACCGCGCTGGAAAAAGAACAAATCCATGTCACACTGATGCCGTCTGAAAAACTGACCGACGCGCAAAACGGCCTGCACGACAAACGTTTCCAACTGGTGCTGCACAACCCGAATGCCGCTTCCGGCAAAATCGCTGATGACAAAGCCCTGCAAATCTATGTACCGCCCGATACCGAGCCTTCATGGCTGGCGGCTGTCAAAGGCGTTTTGCAGCAGCACTACACCCAAACGCGGCTAGACGATTATTTCGACAACAACGACGGCATCAAAATCGACAATAAAAAACTGCCCCGCTCCATCCGCAAAGACATCCAGAAAAAAGTGGATGAAAAAAACGACGAACAATTCGCCGCCGTGCGCAGCTTTTTAGATAAAAAAATGCTGGAAGAGCATTACCTGAGCGCAGGAAGCGGCACAGTGGAAAAACCCAACGCAGTACAGCACAGCGTACCCGCATGGCTGATTTTCGGTATGTTTTTCATTATGATACCGCTGTCGAACGTCATGGCGCTGGAACGCCAGACCAACACCATTACCCGCTTACGTCTCGCCCGCGCCTCCGCATCCGGCCTGATTGCTGCGAAACTTATCCCCTATTTCCTGATTAACCAGCTTCAGTTTGTCGGAATGCTGTTGCTCGGCCGCTACCTGCTGCCCGAAATCGGCGTGCCCGCCCTCATACTCAACGGCAGCCTTGTTCCCTACGCGCTACTGTCCGCCGCCGTCAGCGCCGCCGCACTCGGCTACGCGCTGTTAATCAGCGTCTGCGCCAAATCCACCGAACATGCCGTCGTCCTCGGCGGCGGCGGCATCATCCTGATGGCGGCAATCGGCGGCATTATGGTACCCGCCCACGTCATGCCCGAAACCATGCAGCAACTCACTTGGATTTCCCCGATGGCTTGGGGCTTGAAGGCTTTTCAGGAATTGCTGCTCAACCGCAGCGGACTGGACGGAATCGGCCGTTATCTGCTTTTATTGTCTGCATTCTCTTTTGCCACGCTGACTGCTGCCGTATTGGTTTATCGTAGGCAGTTGCAGACGCAGGTAAGGTTTTAAACGTTTGTCTGCCCTAAGTAGAAAGCTTGAGACCTTTGCAAAATCCCCCAAAATCCCCTAAATTCCCACCAAGACATTTAGGGGATTTTCCATGACCACCTTCTTTCAGCAAACCGCCCAAGCCATGATCGCCAAACACATCGACCGTTTTCCACTATTGAAGTTGGATCAGGTGATTGATTGGCAGCCGATCGAACAATACCTGAATCGTCAAAGAACCCGTTACCTTAGAGACCACCGAGGGCGTCCCGCCTATCCCCTGTTGTCCATGTTCAAAGCCGTCCTGCTCGGACAATGGCACAGCCTCTCCGATCCCGAACTTGAACACAGCCTCATCACCCGCATTGATTTCAACCTGTTTTGCCGTTTTGACGAACTAAGCATCCCCGATTACAGCACCTTATGCCGTTACCGCAATTGGCTGGCGCAAGATAATACCCTGTCCGAATTGCTGGAACTGATCAACCGCCAACTGACCGAAAAAGGCTTAAAAGTAGAGAAAGCATCCGCCACCGTCATTGACGCCACCATTATTCAAACTGCTGGCAGCAAACAGCGTCAGGCCATAGAAGTCGATGAAGAAGGACAAGTCAGCGGCCAAACCACACCGAGTAAGGACAAAGATGCCCGTTGGACAAAGAAAAACGGTTTATACAGACTCGGTTACAAACAACATACCCGTACCGATGCGGAAGGCTATATAGAGAAACTGCACATTACCCCCGCCAATGCCCATGAGTGCAAACACCTGTCGCCTTTGTTGGAAGGACTGCCCGAAGGTACGACCGTCTATGCCGATAAAGGCTACGACAGTGCGGAAAACCGGCAACATCTGGAAGAGCATCGGCTGCTGGACGGCATTATGCGCAAAGCACACCGTAACCATCCGCTGACAGAAGCGCAAACCAAACGCAACCGATATTTGTCGAAGACCCGTTATGTGATCGAACAAAGCTTCGGTACGCTGCACCGTAAATTCCGCTATGCCCGGGCAGCCTATTTTGGACTGATTAAAGTGAGTGCACAAAGCCATCTGAAGGCGATGTGTTTGAACCTATTGAAAGCCGCTAACAGGCTAAGTGCGCCTGCTGCCGCCTAAAAGGCGGCCGGATGCCTGATTAATCAGGTATCCAAGGGGGATTATGGGGATATTTGAGTAGAATCAGTGGATATTTGAAACAAAAACAGCCGAAAATCTTTGTTTAGATTTCGGCTGTCGGGGGAAGGACTTTTTTGCAAAGGTCTCTGCTTATTTCTCAAAAACATTCCTATAAAAAACTTCAGGCCGTCTGAAAGATATTTTCAGACGGCCTGATGCTTGATGCGCTATGGATTGTCTCAATAATAAAATATGCTCAATAAAATCCCAAAATCCAAACGTAAAAAAACCTACTTTTTTCAAAGTAGGTTTTCATATTTGGTGGGTCGTGAGCGATTCGAACGCTCGACCAACGGATTAAAAGTCCGCTGCTCTACCGACTGAGCTAACGACCCGATAAGCTGTGCATTATAGAGACGGGCCACACAGCTGTCAACACCTTTTTTAAATTTTTTTATTCGACAACGATTTTCGGGAAGCGGCTGCTGAAGTCTTTACCTTTATCGGCAATGGCCAGTGCAATTTGGAAGGCGGCTTCGGTGTAGATGTCGGCGATGGTTTGGTTGTTTTCAAACAAGGCCGAAGATGTGCCGCTATCCATAGCTTCGCGTACAGGCAGGCTTAATGGAAGTTGGCCAAGCAACGGTACATTCAAACGCTCTGCCAAGTTTTTGCCGCCTTCTGCGCCGAAGATTGCTTCGGCATGGCCGCAGTTGGTGCAAATATGGACAGACATGTTTTCTAAAACGCCCAAAATCGGGATATTGACTTTGTTGAACATATCCACGGCTTTGCGTGCATCAATCAGGGCGATGTCTTGCGGCGTGGTGACGACAACGGAGCCGGTCACGGGGATTTTTTGCGACAGGGTCAATTGGATATCGCCGGTACCGGGCGGCAGGTCGATGAAGAGATAATCGACATTGTCCCACTCGCTTTGGAACATAAGCTGTTGCAAGGCTTGGCTGACCATCGGGCCGCGCCAAACGACGGCTTGGTCGGTGTCGACCAGGAAACCGATGGACATCACTTGAATTCCGCTTTCGGCTTCAACGGGAATGAGTTTTTTGTTTTGTTGGTCGGGTTTACGGTCTTGTACGCCGAGCATGGTGGGCTGGCTTGGGCCGTACAGGTCAGCATCAAGTACGCCGACACGCGCGCCCATTCTGGCCATTGCGGTGGCAAGGTTGGCAGTGGTCGTTGATTTGCCGACGCCGCCTTTACCGGAAGCAACGGCAATAATATTTTTCACGCCTTTGATGGTTGCTACGCCGGGTTGGACTTTGTGCGTACCGATTTCGGTATCGATACTCAAGTGAATGTGGGTATCGCCGGTATGCGAAATGACGGCTTCTTGAACGGCGTTGGCAATGTCTGCGGCAATATGGGCAACTGGGAACGCGAATTTCAGGCCGATATGCAGGCCGTCTGAACGCTCTTCAAGGAGTGTAACGGCTTTTTCGCTGCCTAAGGTGCGCATTGTGTGGGGAATCAATACGGCATCGAGTGCGGTTCGGATGGCTGGGATATTCATAATCTGCCTCTTGAATGTAGGAAATTGTTTATGTGCGCGATTTGTCGTGCGACAAATCTGCCGAATTATACCCTTGAACGCCATGCAAGGGATACGCCTGAAAAACTTCAGGCTGCCTGAAACATCGGGCAGCCTGAAAAGAGGGTCAACTGAAACGCGGCCTTATTCGCTCAAGAGCGCAATGTCGGCAACTGCGTTCATTTGTTCTGCCAAGCGGTTCAGCAGGTTCAAACGGTTTTGTTTCACGGCGGCATCTTCGGCCATCACCATCACGCCGTCGAAGAATGCGTCGACTTGCGGTTTGACGGAAGCCAGCTCGGACAAAGCAGTTTGGAAATTGCCTTCGGCAACGGCGGCAGAGATTTTCGGCTGCAAACCTTGCGCAGCGGCATACAGGGCTTTTTCTTCGTCCTGTTGCAGCAGGCTTTCGTTAACCGCGCCCAACTCGGCATCGGCTTTTTTCAGCAGGTTTTGCACGCGTTTGTTGGCTGCGGCGAGCGCGGCGGCTTCGGGCAGTTGTTTGAACGCGGCAACGGCTTGCAGTTTAGCCACTACATCGTCCAAACGGCGCGGCTGTTTCGCCAATACGGCGGCAACGATGTCTTGTGGATAATCGTTTTGCAGCAACACGGCCAAACGCGCCTGCATGAAGTCGGCGGTTTCAGACGGCGTTTTTTCGTTGAGCAAACCTTGCGGGAAGCTGTTGAAGGCCGTCTGAATCAATTCGTTTACGTCCAAACCGTACTGCATCAGCATACGCAAAATACCCAATGCGGAGCGGCGCAGGGCGTATGGGTCTTTATCGCCGGTCGGAATCAGGCCGATACCCCAAATGCCGACCAAGGTTTCCAGTTTATCGGCCAAAGCAACGGCAGTTGCCACTTTGCCGTTCGGCAGATTGTCGCCGGCAAAGCGCGGTTGGTAGTGTTGCTCGATGGCTTCGGCGATTTCTTCGGTTTCACCGTCCAAGCGGGCATAGTATTTACCCATGGTGCCTTGCAATTCTGGGAACTCGCCGACCATCTCGGTCACCAAGTCTGCTTTGGCCAAACGTGCGGCGCGCTCGGCTGCGGCAGCATCCGCGCCCAACGCTTTGGCGATATGGGCGGCAATGCTTTGCAGACGCTCGATACGCTCGGCTTGCGAACCGATTTTGTTGTGGTAAACCACGCTGGACAATTTCGGCAGACGGCTTTCCAAAGTCGCTTTTTGGTCTTGTTTGTAGAAGAACTCGGCATCAGACAGGCGCGCGCGCAAGACGCGTTCGTTACCTTGGATGATGTGTGACGGGTCTTCGGTTTGCAGGTTGGACACCAGCAGGAAGCGGTTCATCAGCTTGCCGTTTTGGTCGAGTAGCGGAAAGTATTTTTGGTTTTGCTGCATGGTCAGAATCAAACATTCTTGCGGTACAGCGAGGAAGTGTTCTTCAAAACCGGCTTCCAATACCACAGGCCATTCGACCAATGCAGTCACTTCGTCCAACAAGGCTTCATCGGCGGCAACGGTCGCGTTCAGACGGCCTGCCTGTTCGTTCAAGGCCATCTGAATGGCGGCTTTGCGTTCGGCAAATGATGCTTCCACTTTGCCTTGCTCGCGCATTTGTGCGGCGTAGCTGTCGGCATTTTCAATGGCGATTTCGCCGCTGGAGAGGAAACGGTGACCCAATGTTTTGTTGCCGCTTTGCAGACCCAAAACGCTGACGTTTACGATGTCGCCGCCGTGCAGCACGATCAGGCTGTGTACAGGGCGCACGAAGGTAAATGTGCTGCTGCCCCAACGCATGACTTTAGGAATCGGCAGTTTTTTCACTGCGGCATTGATGATGTCTTCCAAAAGCTCGCCCAATGATTTGCCGGTTTGGACGTACTCGTAGGCGTACACGTCTTGCTTGCCGTCGTTGATGACGGTCAGGTCTTCGATTTTCGCACCCGCACCGCGCGCAAAACCTTCCAAAGCCTTAGTCGGCGCACCGTCTTTCATGGCATTCGCCACTGCCGGGCCTTTTTTCACAATTTTTTGATCGGCTTGAACGGCTTTCACGTTTTTGACTTGAACGGCCAAACGGCGCGGAGAAGCGTAGGCAGTATATTCGGCTGCGCCGTCAATCAGTTGCGCTTTTTCCAAGCCTTCGGCAATGGAAGCGGCAAAATGGTTGCCCAGATTATTGAGGGCTTTTGGCGGGAGTTCTTCAGTGAGAAGTTCGATTAAGAGGGTTTGGGTTGTCATGTGCTTATCGTTAAATAGGAAATTGGTTTGGCGTCTGAAAACGGCATCATGCGGTTTTCAGACGCAAGGTTAATTGAATTGACGGCGATTTTATCATTTTCAGACGGCCTGTGGCTGTCTTTCACAAACAATTTGCCCGATTTTCAAGCAACTTCGTCCGCAACGGCTTCAATTTGCGGCGCGGATATACGGCAAACCGCTGGTTTCGTCTGATTCGGGAATGTCGTTTCCGGCAAACAGCGCACCGGCCAAACGCACGGCCGCACCGGTCACGGCCGGGGAAATCATAAAACCATGGCGGAACAGGCCGTTGACTTCAATCAGGCGGCGTTCACGGTTGAAGCGGATTTCGGGGTTGTGGTGGTTTAAAGTCGGGCGCAGGCCGGTGGCCAGTTCCAAAAGGTTTGCCTCGCCAAATGCCGGATGCACGGCATACAGCGCGGACAAAAGTTCCAAACCGGAACGCACGCTTGCCGGCGCTTGGCTTTCGCTTTCAATTTGGGTCGCACCAATCACAAAAATATGGTTTTCCTTCGGCGCGATATACAAAGGATAGCGCGGATGCAGCAGGCGCACGGGGCGGGACAGCTCGATTTCGGGTGCGTAAACGCGCGCCACTTCGCCGCGAACGCCGCGCAAAACGCTTTCAGACGGCCTGTTCCACGCTGCTTTTGCACCATAACCGCGGCAGTCGATAATCCAATCGTATTGCTCTGCCAAATCTTCGACTTCACGTTCGCACGACCAATGGCACGCCACATTCATCGATTCCAAAGCATCTGCCAACGCATTCAATACCTGCCGTCCGTCCAGCTGACCTTCTGTCGGCAGATACAGGCCGTCTGAAAACCGCCCTGCCAGTTGCGGCTCGTTTGCCGCGATTTCATCCGCATTCCAACGTATGGTTTCATGTTCCGCCACGCCGCCACGCTTCAAATGACGGGTAAACTCGGCAGAAAGCGGCTTGTCCTGCGTATGCCAAACAATCAGGCTGCCGTTTTCCTGCATCATCACCGGCGTATTCAGACGGCCGACAATCGCGCGCCAAAGCGCAATGCTTTGTTTGCCCAAACGGATGACTTCGGGCGTTGCCTCCACCGCTTCGGCAGACGGCGCCAACATGGCCGCGGCAACATAAGCGGCGGCTTGCGCGCCGTCGCGTTCGCCTTTCTCAAACAACTCGACCGCCACTCCCTGCTCCGCCAATTGGAACGCAATAAGGCGACCGGAAAGGCCGCCGCCGAGTACAGCAATCTTAGACATCAGTTTCTCCTTGTTTTTAATATGAAAATGAACTGCATATTTTAGAACTTGTTTTGCCTTATCACAATATCGACAGAAAATGAGAACTGCTTTTGCAGATTATGCTCGGGCTGAATCAGTAATACGTGAACAAAAATCTTCCCTCTATACCCGACAATTAACCGCTTCAAGCTGCCAAACAGCTTTTATAAAAATATCTTCTTTACATAAAACCTACTATTTAGAGTGAGTTTATCGTGGCAGTAAATTGTGTTGCCGTGTAGGCTTTTGACTCTGAATACGCCCGCCTGCTTATCCAAACTTCACTTCTGCCCCGAATACTTCCTGCCATAGTTTTCGCACGTTGCCGTAGTGAGTCAGCAATTCGTCCGTTACTTCGGTTTTTTTGGCATCGCGCAGTTTGGTGTTGTGTTGCTGCTGGCGGTAGAAGCGGTAGGCAGTGCGGCTTTGTTCGGCGAGGGTTTTGTCGATGAGGCCGCAGTCGGTAGCGATGTTCAATAGGGCAATGTTGCCGTAGTTGTCGAGGAGTTGCGGATACTGGCGGGCATGGGCAAGGATGAGATATTGGACGATAAATTCGACGTCGACCACGCCGCCGCGCGCGTATTTGACGTTGCTGTCGGCAGGCGGATGGGTGGGGAACATTTTTTCGCGCATTTCGATGATTTCACTTGCTAAAACGGTTTGGTCGCGTTCGGCGGTCAGCATTTCGGTACGGATGCGGTCGAAGGCCGTCTGAATTTCGGGAGTACCGCAGATAAAACGGGCGCGGGTAAGGGATTGGTGTTCCCATGTCCAGGCGTTTTCGCGCTGGTATTTTTCAAAGGCGGCGATACTGTGGGCGAGGAAACCGGCGTCGCCGTTGGGGCGCAGGCGCAGGTCGGTTTCATAGAGGCTGCCTGCGCCGGTGGCGGCGGAAAGCCAGTTGGTCAGGCGGCGGGCGAGGCGGCTGTACACGTCGCCTGCATCGGGATGCGGGTCGTCGTAAAGATAGACCAAATCGAGGTCGGAGGAATAGCTGAGCTCTTTACCGCCCAGTTTGCCGTAGCCGATGATGGCGAATTGCGGCGTGTCGCGGTGTTTTTTGGGCATATCCGCCCACGCACACGGCACGGCGGCGGCGAGAATAGTGTCGGCAAGGGCGGAGAGCTGGTCGGAAAGTGATTCTACCGTCCACAGTCCGGCGAGGTCTTGAACGGCGAGGCGGAAAACTTGGGCGTGTTGGAAATGTCGCAGTGTGTCCATTTGCGCTTCGGTGTCGCCGCCGCAGGCTTTAAGGTCGTTTGAAAGTACGGCGGCGAGTGCCGGCCAGTCAAACGTGGTATCCAAAAGCTGGGCGCTGATGAGTTCGTCCAGCAGAATCGGATATTTGCTCAGATACGCCGCCACCCATGAGCTTTGGCTCATGATTTGTGCCAGATGAGCCAAGGTTTGCGGATGTTCGTTGAGGAAGGCGAGATAGGCGGAGCGGCGGCTGATGTTTTCGAGAAAGTCAAACAGCCGCATTAATGTGTCGGTCGGATTGGGTTGCTCGGCCGCCGCCTGTACCAACAACGGTACAATCGCGTCAAAACGCGGCTGGGCGTGTGCGGAAAGGCGGCGGTATTTATGGCCGTTGCGGATTTGGTCGAGCCGCGTGGCGATGGTTTCGGCATCAAACCCATATTCTTTCAGACGGCCTAGCCGTTCTTCTTCGTCGGGTTTTCCCTGCCATGCCCATTGCCATTCGCTGTTGTCCTGCGTTTGTTCTTCGGGTTCGCTCAAGATTTCATTGAACAACTGATTGACTTTATTCCGATGAACATTGAGGCCGTCTGAAAAAGCAGCATAGCTGTCGAAACCCATGCTTTCGGCGAGCAATTGTTGCTGTTCGGGCGAGGTCGGCAGGGTTTGGGTTTGCTGGTCGTCCCAGTATTGCAAGCGGTGTTCGACATCGCGCAGGAAGCGGTAGGCGGCCAGCAGGGTTTCGACGTTTTCAGACGGCATGATGCCCAGCTCGGCAAGTTTCTTCAGCGTTTCCTGCGTGCCTTTCAGTTGCAGCGCACGCATTTGGCCGCCGCGTATCATCTGGAATATCTGGGCGATAAATTCGACTTCGCGGATGCCGCCTGCGCCGAGTTTGATGTTGTCCGCCATGCCTTTTTTGCTGACTTCGCTGCGGATTTGGCGGTGCAGGTTGCGCATTGCTTCATATGCGCTGTAATCCAGATATTTGCGGAACACAAAGGGGCGCACCAGCGCTTTGATGTCGTTCGGATGCGGCGTGACCACGCGGCCTTTGCACCATGCGTAGCGTTCCCATTCGCGCCCCTGCGTAATCAGATATTGCTCCAGCGCGGTTTCACTCAACACCAGCGCACCCGAATCGCCGTCCGGCCGCAGCCGCATATCGACGCGGAACACTTGCCCGTCGGCGGTAATGTCGTTCAACAACGCAATCAGTTTCTGCCCGACTTTGGTGAAAAACTCCTGATTCCCCCGTTCGCGCCTGCCGTCGGTGTCGCCTGATTCGGGATAGACGAAAATCAAATCGATGTCGGAAGATACGTTCAACTCATAGCCGCCCGCCTTGCCCATCGCCACCACGCTTAAATGTTGCGGCGATTTTGTATAACGCCCGATTGGCGTGCCGTACATATCCTGATAATAGGCGTAGGCAAAGTCCAGCGCGGTATTAACGGCAAAATCGGCAAACAGCGTAATTGTGCGGGTTACTTCGTTCAAATCGCTGATGCGGTTTACATCGCGCACGATAATCTGCGACACGACATAACGGCGCAACTCGCGCAACTGCCGCGCCAATTCTTCCTCGTTTTCTTCCGCACGGATTTTGTCCCAATCGGCAAAAGCTTGAAAATCAGCTTCGGTCAACGCCTTGTCCAGCATAGGCAGGAAAATTTCGGGCTTGAGTTTGCCGGAATCAAGATTACGGGCGAGAAAAAGGGAATAACGGCGGGCAGTATCGAGGCGGTTCATAATCTTTGCCTGAATAAACAGAAAAGACCATCATAGCAAGGTTTCAGGCCGTCTGAAACCCACGCTTTCCCCTATCCGTGCAATCGGCTAAAATACCAACCTTTGCAACCCTACATAAGGAAACCGCCATGACCCGTATGGTTCACTGCGTCAAACTCGGCAAAGAAGCCGAAGGCATGAAATTTCCGCCGCTGCCCAACGAATTGGGCAAACGCATTTTTGAAAACGTTTCCCAAGAAGCATGGATGGCTTGGACCCGTCACCAAACCATGCTCATCAACGAAAACCGCCTAAGCCTTGCCGATCCGCGCGCACGCGAATACCTCGCCCAGCAGATGGAACAATACTTCTTCGGCGACGGCGCAGATGCCGTACAAGGCTACGTTCCGCAAGAGCCTAAATAAGCATTGAAAAGCCAAGGCCGTCTGAAACCCGATTTTCAGACGGTCTTTAAAATTCCCGATTACCCCGCATATTAGGCAAATAGAACAGATAAATCATACAAACCCATGATTCTCTGTTAGAATCCAAATTTCATTTATTTCAATCCACACTGGAGCAAACGCCATGCAAAACGACGTTTACGACTATACCTCGCAAGGCTCGGTTGCCAAAAATACCGTCCTGCAAAAAACCTACCGCCTGCTCGGCCTGTCTTTCATTCCTGCCGTTGCCGGCGCATTCTTTTCCGCCAAAACAGGCTTTAACATTTTCTCCATGTTCGGTTCATCTTGGATTGCCCTGGCTGCCTTCTTTGGCTTCTTCTACGGCATGACCTTCCTGATCGAGAAAAACCGTTACAGCAACGTCGGCGTAGCCCTGTTGATGATCTTCACTTTCGGCATGGGCCTTGCCATCAGCCCTATGTTGCAATACGCCCTGGCGATTAACAACGGCGCGCAAATCGTCGGTACGGCCGCCGCCATGACCGCCGGCGTATTCTTCACCATGTCCGCTATGGCACGCCGCACCACAATGAACATGAACAAACTCGGCAGCTTCCTCGGCGCCGGTGCGATCGTGCTCATGATTGCCGTTGTGGCCAACATCTTCCTCAACATCCCTGCCCTGAGCCTGACCATCGCGGCCGGCTTCGTTGTCTTCAGTTCCCTGATGATTATGTGGCAGGTGCGTGCCGTTATCGACGGCGGCGAAGACAGCCACATCAGCGCGGCGCTGACCATCTTCATCTCCATCTACAACATTTTCAGCAGCCTCTTGAGAATCCTCATCTCTCTTAGCGGTGACGACTGATCAAGCCGCAAAGGCCGTCTGAAATTTCAGACGGCCTTTTTGATTTTTGACATCACCGGCAAACTCCCCTATCCTGAACGCCACACAAACCCCATTCCCAACCCAAAATGACCACGACCACTCCGCGCCGTGCCGTGTACGCAGGCAGCTTCGACCCTCCCACCCTCGGCCACCTGTGGATGATACAGGAAGCCCAATCCCTCTTTGACGAACTCATCGTCGCCATCGGCACTAATCCCGAAAAGCGCAGCACCTACACCATAGAAGAACGCCGCGCCATGCTCGATGCCATTACCCACCCCTTCCCCAACGTCCGCATCAGCGTGTTTGAAAACCGCTTTTTAGTCGATTACGCCCGCGAAGCCAAAGCCAATTTCATCGTCCGCGGCATCCGTTCTGCCGCCGACTACGAATACGAACGCTCGATGCGCTACATCAACAGCGACATCGCCCCCGAAATCTCCACCGTCTTCCTGATGCCGCCGCGCGAAATCGCCGAAGTATCCTCCACCATGGTCAAAGGCCTGGTCGGCCCACAAGGCTGGCGCGACATGATAGGCCGCTACCTCCCCGACCCCGTCTATCAAAAAATCCTGCAAGACCACGAAACAAACACATAAAACAAAGGCCGTCCGAACATTTCAGACGGCCTTTCAATTTTCATTAATTATTGACGGGCAGACGTCAACACCTGCAGGTTTTGATTCAACGTTTCCATATCCAACCAACCGGCGGCAATAAACAGCATCAGAATCACCGTACCCACACACAGCACGCCGATACCATACAACAGATAGCCCACCAAAACACGGCCTAGCGTCGCATTTCCCATCCACATCAAACCGCGTACCTGCACCACAAACACCCAAGCCTGCCACAACAGCGCAAACGCAGCCAACGCCGGCACATACAACACCAGCAACAGCGGCAGCAGCAAAGCCTCAGACACCAAAATAAAGCCCCACAAAGGCAGCCGGGGCGCACCGTAATAATGCAGCACCTTGCGCATCGAGCGGCTCAACACCAACCATTTCACAATTACCAAAATCACCGACAGACAAACCGCCGCCGCGCCACTGCCAAACAAAGGCGACATGCTGGCCGCGTTCACCACACCCAACAGCAGCAGCACCGCCGCCATCACCAAAGGCGAATACAAATACGTCTCCGGCGAACGATAGCGCAAACGCAAAACATCCCACATATCACGAACAAACACATACAGCATGGCATAAATCCAAAGCAAAAAAGCCGATTGTATCTTAGGCCGTCTGAAAATCAAACCGGCAAACCTCAAAACCGCCAATTAAAACGAAAAATAATTCAATACAAAACAAAATCTTAATTTACCACCTCAAAAATAAAGCCTACAAACGCTTGCACAAGGCAACGAAATTTGGTTTAATTCACATCTCGCAACGAAACACGCGAAGGCCAGATAGCTCAGTTGGTAGAGCAACGGATTGAAAATCCGTGTGTCGGCGGTTCGATTCCGCCTCTGGCCACCACCAACCGCCTTGAAGCGGTTATTTTTTTATCTATACGATTTGCACGCATGCTTTAAGCGCAAATCCCGTTCCAGACCATGCGTCCCGATTTCCACACAAGGCCGTCTGAAAAATTTCAGACGGCCGTTGTTTATGTTGGCATGGCATAAAAATCCGCTTCACCGCCCCATTCCGACAGAATACGGCGCTTCCATCCAAACCGGCTGAAACCTTCGCGAACATACTGAATATGAATAAAGTTCAAGGCAGGTCGGTTTACTATATAATACCGTCCAAACCAACCATAACTTACTCATTGCAGGGAAGATAATGAAAAAAGTGCTGATTGTGCATTACTCGCAAACGGGGCAGCTCTCCAGCCTGGCTCGAAATTTTGCCGCGCCGTTGCAAACAGCCGGGATACAGGTCGATTGCGTCAATATCGTACCGGAGCAGGCATTTCCGTTTCCATGGCCGTTTTGGCGTTTTTTCGATACCTTTCCTGAAACCGTCCATTTAAAACCCGCCCCGATTCTGCCGCCGCACATTCCGTCCGAAAATTACGATGTGGTGGTCATTGCCTACACCGTTTGGTTCCTCTCCCCTTCGCAACCGATGACCGCCTTTTTGCAACGCGAAGAAACGCGCCGCCTGCTGGACGGCAAACCGGTCATCACGCTTATTGGCTGCCGCAATATGTGGCTGGGCGCGCAGGAAAAAATGAAATCTTTGCTGAAACAAAACGGCGCCAAACTCATCGGCAACATCGTAAAAATCGATGACTGCAACAGCGCGGCAAGTTTTATTACCACGCCAGCATGGATGCTGACCGGCGACAAGCGCTATTTCCGCTCCCTACCCTCCGCCGGCATTGCTGAAGAAGAATTGGCGGATGCGGCGCGGTTTGGTACGAAATTGCGCGATACACTATTGAACCAACAGCCTTTGGACGAAACCCTGTTTCAAAACATGGGCGCGGTGACAGTGAATGAAAAACTGATTTTCAGCGAACGTGCCGCCGGCCGCAGCTTCTTCGTCTGGGGCAAGCTTTTGATGGCGGCAGGCCGTATTTCTCCGCTCTTGCGCCGTGCGCTGCTGTGCTTCTACATCGTCTTTTTATTGGCGATGATTTTGGTGGTTTTGCCCGTCAGCGTAATTTTAAAAAAACTGCTGCATCCGCTGCTCAAAGGCCGTCTGAAAAAGCTGGCGGACTATTATGGACAACCGTCAGGCAGATGATACGTTTCAGACAGCCTCAAACCAGGAATCCATTATGCCCAAAGTTATCCACTACCCCGAGCGCCGTCGCTTTCAAATCGATATTGACGGCTTGGAAGCAGGCTATATCAGCTATACCGAACACAACGGCGGCTGGGACGTAAACCATACCGTGGTCTCGCCCAACTTCCGTCATCGCGGCATTGCCAAACTGCTGGTGGATGCGCTGATGGAATACGCCGAAACACACCACATCCCGTTAACTGCAAGCTGCAACTACGCGGCGCGGTTTATCGGTTGATTATTTTGACAAACACATCATGACATCGAATAACACACTCAAAGACGTTTATCTCAACCGCGTTTCTGCCTTCTTGCCCAATGCCCCTGTCGGCAATGACGAAATGGAAGCCGTCCTCGGCATGGCAGGCGATGTGCCGTCACGCGTGCGCCGTATGATTTTGCGTTCCAACGGCATTTTGTCGCGCCATTACGCCATCGATCCCGAAAGCCGCCGCACGACGCACACCAATGCCGAATTGGCTGCCGAAGCGGTCAACGGCCTGTTTGCCCAAGGCGTTCCAGCAGAAGCCATCGGCAGCCTGGCCTGCGCCACTTCCTATCCCGACCAAACCATGCCCGGACACGGTGTGATGGTGCATGGTTTGCTGGATATGCCGCCTTGCGAAGTGTTCAGCATGGCAGGCGTATGCGCGGCAGGTATGGCGGCGATGAAACACGCCTACAACGCCGTGCGCACCGGCGAACACGCACATGCGGTTTCCGTTGCTTCCGAAAACGCCTCGGCGGTCATGCGCGGCGAAGTATTTCAAAGCGAAACCGACCATAAAAAACTGGAAAACGCTTCCCCCGAAATCGGTTTTGAAAAAGACTTTTTGCGCTGGATGCTGTCTGACGGCGCAGGCGCGGTGTATCTGTCCGACCGTCCCAATTCAGACGGCCTCAGCCTGAAAATCCATTGGATAGACCTGCTTTCCTACGCCAACGAAATGCCGCCCTGCATGTATGCCGGCGCAGAATTCCGCGACGGCGTATTTGAAGGCTGGAAACACGCCGATGCCGATTACGGCCGCCGCCACAGCCTGATGGCGGTCAAGCAGGACGTCAAACTGCTGAACGAAAACATCGTCCGCTATACGGTGGAAAAACCCCTCTCCCAAATCGCCGCCAAACACGGCATCCGTGCCGAAGAAATCGATTGGTTCCTGCCCCACTACTCTTCCGGCTTTTTCCGCGACCGCCTTTCAGACGGCCTGAAAAACATCGGCTTCGACATTCCGCAGGAAAAATGGTTTACCAATCTGCACAGCAAGGGCAACACGGGTTCGGCCTCGATTTACATCATCCTTGAAGAATTTATGCGCACTTTCCCCATCGAACACGGCCAAAAAATCCTGTGTTACGTTCCGGAAAGCGGACGCTTTTCAACATGTTTCATGCTTTTGGAAGCAGTAAAGGCCGTCTGAATGAAGATTGACGACATCCCTCAAGACAACAGCGCCAGCTACCACGGCCACCGCAAAGTCATCTACGGCACCCGCGACGGCCACTACGAAGCAGCCACCAGCAACGGTTGGCAGGACGAAGCCTACGCCACCGAAATGGCGGTGTGTGAACTCGATGCCCAAACGCAGGCCGCGCGCGAAGCCGTCGAAAAAGGCGAATATTCGCCGCTGTACTACCATATGTTTCGCTGCCGTTATGATGAAACCGGCTTGGCCATGGCGGCAGGCGTATGGAAATGGCAGCTTCGTCGTCATTTCCGTCCCGAAGTGTTCGCCAAACTACCGGCCAAAACCCTGCAAAAATACGCCGATGCCTGCCAAATCAGCATAGACGGCCTCAAACAAACCGATATTTAAAGTCCCTCATGATTACCCTGCATTCGCTCGACCAATCCCGCGCCCTGCGCATTGTTTGGCTGCTTGAAATCCTCGGTACGCCCTACCGCCTGCAAACCTACCGTCGTCATCCCGACACTTTGCTCGCTCCTGACGAACTCAAAGCCATCCATCCCTTGGGCAAATCGCCTTTATTGGATGATGACGGCTTTATCTTGGCGGAAAGTGGCGCGATTACCGACTATCTGATTCAAACCTACGGCAACGGCCGCCTGATGCCCGAACGCGGCAGCCGCGAATACTGGCAATATCAACGCTGGCTGCATTATGCCGAAGGTTCGCTGATGCCGTTATTGCTACTCGGACTGGTGTTCCGCCGAATTGAAAGCGCACCCATGCCGTTTTTCGTCAAACCGATTGCCCGCAAAATCAGCGGCAGCGTCAAAAGCAGCTTTATCCATCCGCAAGCCGCGCTGCATCTTGCCCATATCGACAGCGAGTTGGAAAACCGCGAATGGTTGGTCGGCAACAGCCTCAGTGGTGCCGACATCATGATGAGCTATCCGCTGCAAGCCGCGGCCGACCGCTTCGATTTTGCCGATTACCCCAATATCCGCACTTATTTGCAACGCATCGAGGCGCATGAAGCCTACCGCCGCGCCGTTGAAAAAGCAGGTTCGCCTTTATTGAAACTCGACAAATAAAACAAGGCCGTCTGAAACGTTTTCAGACGGCCTAAAACCTTGGTTCACTTATCGAATAGCTTTGCGGTAAACGGCGTTTTTACCAACGCGCCGCCCGAATGCTTTGTTCCCCCTCGCCGTTCCACTATAATGGCAATCCATATCCTTCTAAAAAAATAACACCATGCCAACCGACAACCGCCCGACTCTTGCCATCGACACCAGCACATCCTTTCTGTCCATCGCATTGGAACATCAAGGCGAAGTCCGCCTGTTTCACGAAAACGTCGGCACCAAGCAATCCGAACAAATCCTGCCGCAAATCGAACGCCTCTTTAAAGAAGCGGGCATCACGGCCGCCGATTTGGGCTGCATCGTTTATGCACAAGGCCCCGGCGCATTTACCGGCCTGCGTATCGGCGCGGCGGTTGCACAAGGTTTGGCCACGCCGTTTGACACGCCCATGATCGGCATTCCCTGCCTCGACGCCGCCGCTTCGCTGCTGCCACCATCAAGCTGCGTACTGCCCGCTACCGATGCGCGTATGGGCGAAGTGTTCTACGCATGGTTTGATACGCAAAACCACGTCCGCTTGAGCGATTACACGGTTGGCAAAGCCGCCGCCATTACCGCGCCCGAAGGCAAAACGCCTAGCGGCGGCATCGGCAATGCCTTTGCCCTCGCCGACAAACCGCCTTTTGACGGTCAGGCCGATATGCCGACCGCTGCCGACTATCTCAAACTTGCCCGCAGCGGCCGCTATGTTGCCACCGATGCGGCGCATGCCGAGCTGCTCTACGTCCGCAACAAAATTGCCCTGACCGCGCAAGAGCAAGCCCAACAAAAGGCCAAACCGTGAACCTGCGCCCAGCCGTACTTGCCGACTGCCCCACCCTTGCCGCCATCGACGCACAAGGCAATCCTTCGTCGTGGACGGCGCAGCAGTTTGAATCGGCGGTTCAACACCATCCCGACAGCGTTTGGCTCAGTCAGACCGACCACCAAATTACCGGCTTTATCGTGTGGCAAACCGTGTTTGATGAATCCGAGCTGCACCTGATTGCCGTCGCGCCCGAATACCGCCGCCAAGGCATTGCGTCCACCCTACTGCAACACTGGCAAAACACAGTTCAACAGCAAGGCGCAACCCGATTGCTGCTGGAAGTCCGCGCAAGCAATGAAACCGCGCAACAGCTCTACCGCAAACACGGCTTCCAAACCTGTGGCCGCCGCAAAAACTACTACGCCCTGCCCGACGGTGGCAGCGAAAATGCCGTATTGATGGAGAAATCATGTTAAGCAGCCGCTACCTGCACCTGCACGAAGCCTTGGGCTTGGGCCCGATGTGGCTGAACCGAAACGCTAAAATCATCCATGCCGCACCCCAAGCCGCAGCCGCACCCGTCCGCCCCAAAACCATTGCCGCCGATACCGCGCAAGCCGTGCGCACTTTATCCGCAGGCGCCCATCAGGCACGCACGGCCGCCATTGCCACTGCGCAAACGGCCAAACCGGCTGTCCGCGTTCCCGAAGCGGCACCCAAAGCCATGGCCGAAACACCGACAAAAACAGAAAAAGCCGCGCATTCAGACAATCTGCCCCGCCTTGACGTAACCATCAGGCCGTCTGAAATCATGGTGGTCAGCATTTGCCCGTCCACCGAAGACAGCCTGCACGGTACACTGTTTAGCGGCGATGTCGGCACGCTTCTCGACAACATCCTCGCCGCCATCGGCCTCAAACCCGAGCAGGCACACAAAACCGCATGGGTCAAAACCGCGCCCGTATTCACCGCCCTGCCCGATGCCGAACACATCCGCTCCGAGCTTGCCGAAATGCAAAACGAGCTGACCGCTTCACAAGCGCGCGCAGTATTGTTTCTCGGCAAAATCTTCGACAGCCCCGACATGATCGGGTTGATGAACGAATTGTGCGCAGAGCGGCCGCATTTCGTCATTCCCCATCCCGCCCGCCTGCTGATGCAGCCACAACTCAAAGCGCAGGCATGGCAAATCTTAAAGCCATTGAAACAGCTTTTGGCCAAGGCCGTCTGAACATTCTGCTCAACCTGAAATCAGGTTTTCCACCAACAAAAAAGGGCGTGTTCGACACGCCCTAATGTTTATCAATATTCCGCCGAATGCCAGAAAGGCTGACCCACCGTCGGCGTACTGGCGCGCGCTTTCTCACGCGCCTCCACAGGTTCCGCCTCATAAGCCAGACGGCCCGACTCGACCGCAAGCGCAAAAGCGCGTGCCATATTGACCGGATCGCCACTTCGGGAAACGGCGGTATTCAATAACACGCCGTCAAAACCCCATTCCATCACTTGCGCCGCCTGCGAAGGCAAACCCAACCCCGCATCGATAATCAACGGCGTGTTGGGCAGACGTTCGCGCAGGACTTTCAGCGCATAAGCATGAACCGTGCCCAGTCCCGTGCCAATCGGCGCCGCCCACGGCATCAACGCCTGACAGCCTGCGTCGAGCAGTCGGCGGCAGGCAATCAGGTCTTCGGTGCAATAAGGCAGTACTTTGAAGCCGTCTTTAATCAGGATTTCCGCCGCCTCGACCAGTTGGAACACGTCGGGCTGCAACGTGTCATCATCGCCGATAAGTTCGAGCTTGATCCAATCGGTATCAAACACTTCGCGCGCCATTTGCGCAGTGGTCACAGCTTCCTGTACGCTTTGACAGCCTGCGGTATTGGGCAACACAGGCACGCCCATTTCTTCCAACAACGACCAAAAACCCTGCCCGTGCGCTTCGCCGCCGCTGCCGGCGCGGCGCAATGAAACGGTAATCATCGCCGGTTGCGCGATTTGAACAGACTGCTTGAGGATTTCCGGCGTCGGATAAGCAGCCGTACCGAGTAGCAGCCGTGAAGGGAAAGTTTCTCCATATAGGGTAAACATGATGGATTCCTTTGTAATATTATTTTTGGGGCGATAGCCTTCTGAAAAATCGGTTCAGATAGTTTCCAAATAGTTTTCAAGTCCTTCCGCGACCTTAGTCGGAATAAACTCGGTAATTGTGTATTTCGCTACGCCTTCTCGGTGAAATGGGTCTTCTGCAATTAACTTTTCCACCTGTTCCCTGCCTGATGCTTTCATCAGGATAATGCCGCCTGTCCGCGGCTGTTTGCGTCCAGACATCACAAATACACCTGCTTGATAATACCGTTCAAGATACGCAATATGCTCGGACAGGTAGGTTTCAACCGCAGCCAAGTCTTTAATATATTCCAACGATACGATAAACATTTCTTTTCCTTTTCTCAGCATTAAACCAATAGCGCAGCTATACACGCAGTAAAACCGCTTATCCGCCGACTACGGGGCGCACAATGTCCACTTTGTCGTTTTCGTTTAAAACCGTTTCCGCATACGCGCCTTTGGCGACAAACTGGGTATTGACGGCAACGGCAAACGGTTTCTGCGGCGCGGTTTGGGCGATAAGGTCGGCAACGGTTGTGCCGTTTAATGTGATGGCTTCATTGTTTAATATAATCTTCATAATGCTGCTCCTCTTGTCAGACTTCTTATTTTCAGACGGCCTTATTCATCCCACAAAGCCTGAAACGCTTTAACCACGGCTTCGGGATTTTCCGCTTCGGTAACGGCGCGGACGACGGCGAGGGAGGAAACGCCGGTGGCAAGTACATCTTCAGCGTTGTTCAAATCGATGCCGCCGATGGCGACGACGGGTATGCCGCGAGCCTGTTTCACATATTCGCGCAGTTTCTCCAAGCCTTGCGGGGCGGTGGGCATTTGTTTGGTCGTGGTCGGAAAAATCGCGCCGCTGGCGACGTAGCTAGGTTGTACGGACAAGGCGCGATCGAGTTCGGCAACAGAGTGCGTACTCAAGCCCAAGCGCAAACCGGCAGCTTCAATCGCGGCTAGGTCGGCAGTGTCCATGTCTTCCTGCCCGAGATGCACGCCGTATGCACCTGCGGCAATCGCTTCGCGCCAGTGGTCGTTGATGAAAAGCTGGGTTGCACTGTTTTGACAGGCTACGACGCAACGTTCGATTTCGCGTTTCAACTCGTCGCCATGCAGGATTTTACAGCGCAGTTGCACCGTGTCGGCACCTGCTTTGACCATGCGCTCGACCCAGTCAGCAGTGGGAACAACGGCGTAAAATTTCAGGGGAGATTTGAGTGGCGGGAAGGTCATAACGGCTCCGAAAGGAATAATTCGTTGTTATATTATCAGAAAAGGCCGTCTGAATAATATTTGTTTTCAGACGGCCTGATTGAAAAAATGAATATTGCCCTATTCGGCTTTGGCTTTATAAAAATATGAACATACTGATGGGTTATCAAAATGAGTGCCATATTGGCGCCCCACATTCGGAGACCCAACCCATGAAAAAAATTTCTCTTGTTAGCCGCCCTTCCCTTACTGTTTACCACTTATTCAAATGCCGCCACGCCTAAAGCGGAAGCTTCAAAACCAGCTTCGGCACACAAACAAACCAAGCAGCGTTTTTCCGGCAAAATCACCGGCTATCAAACCGCCGAGCATTTGTTCTCCGTACGCAAGGGCGACCGCCTGCGCATCAGTAAAACCGGCAGCCCTAACGCCTATTTCAACGTATGGGCACCCAAAGACGATGAAGCCGTATTTAACGGTTCGGCACAAGGCGATAAATTTGACGGTATCGCTACCCAATCGGGCAAATATAAAGTGCAGGTCTATATGATGCGCGCCCAAACCCGCCGTAACACTACTGCCCATTACGCCGTAAACGTCATCAAAAACTAAGGGGCTGACGTAGATTAGCCCTAAATTCCACACCAATCTCGCAGGATTTTAAGCTGTTGAGACGGTGTGCCGAAGTTAAATCGAAATTCGCATTCTTTCAAGAACAGCGGGAAAGATTTGCGATCGATTCCGTTGTATTTTCGCAAGAAACGTTTTGCCTGATTCCAAAAATTCTCAATGCCGTTAATGTGGTTCTGACGGTCGACAAATTCCTTGGAATGGTTGATGCGGTAATGGATAAAACCGCTCACGTCCAACTTATCATAGCTGCTCAGGCTATCCGTGTAAACAATGCTGTCCGGCATGATTTTCTTTTTGATGACAGGGAATAACGTTTCAGACTTGGCATTATCCACCACAACGGTATAGACCCGTCCGTTGCGTTTCAGAATGCCGAAGACAACCACTTTTCCTGCCGCACCTCGACCACGTCTGCCTTTACGCTGTCCGCCGAAATAGCTTTCGTCCAGCTCGACAGAGCCCTCGAAAACCTCATCGGCAGCCAAGGCCAAATGATGGATGATGACATACATATTTTGCGGTAGAATAGAGTTATTTATCCTGCGACTAGGTAGAAGGCGCGGAAAGTCCGGCAGAACTGGTCAGCCTGATTGAAAGCGGCGACTACGAAGCCCTGCTTGCCGAAGATTCGGACGAACATGGCCAAGGCCACGAACATCATTGCGGCTGCGGCTGTTCCCTCGGCTGAGTCAGCCTGCCCATATTATCTACCGCCTCGATTTTCATATTAAAAGGAGACTTACCAGCATGATAAGCAAAGCAAAATTCAATACCGTTGTCGGCAGCATAGGAGCGGCAATAGGTATTTTCGTATTTGTCGCCTATATCCCCCAAATTATCGCCAATATGCAAGGGGCAAAGGCGCAGCCGTGGCAACCCCTGTTTGCAGCAGTATCCTGTCTGATTTGGGTTTTGTACGGTTGGAGCAAAGAACCCCGGAAAGACTGGATTCTGATTATACCCAACGCAGTCGGCGTGATATTGGGATTTCTGACTTTTCTGACTTCGCTTTAAACAAGGGGCTAATCTACGTCAGCCCCAAAACTAAACGCCCTCATGATGTAAAGCTTTAAAAAACAGCAAAGGCCGTCTGAAAATTGAAATTTCAGACGGCCTTTTAAACGGTTTGAAAAGGACGTATCGAACACGTCTTTTTTTTCCTATTACAACAGGAACATGGTTGCTAATCCCAAGAAAATCAGGAAGCCGCCGGAGTCGGTAACCGCGGTAATCAGCACCGAGCTGCCCAATGCCGGGTCGCGTCCGGCTTTGTCCATCATGACGGGAATGAGGACGCCGACGGTCGCGGCCAGCAAAAGGTTCAAGGTCATCGCGGCCACCATGACCAAACCGATGCCGATGTTGCCGTAGAGCAGCCATGAAATCACGCCCATTACCGTGCCCCAAATAATGCCGTTGACGAGGGCGACGCCGACTTCTTTTTTCAGCAGGCGGCCTGCCTGCGTACTGGTCATTTGTCCCATTGCCATGGCGCGGACGATCATGGTGATGGTTTGGTTGCCGGAGTTGCCGCCGATGCCGGCGACGATGGGCATCAGCGCAGCCAGTGCGACGATTTTCTCGATACTGCCTTCAAATGCGCCAATCACGCGGCTGGCGATGAAGGCGGTACACAGGTTGATGGCAAGCCACATCCAGCGGTTTTTCACCGAGTCCCAAATCGGGGCGAACAAGTCCTCTTCTTCTTGCAAACCGGCCATGTTCAACATGTCGGCTTCGGATTCTTCACGGATCACGTCCACCATTTCGTCAATGGTGATCCTGCCGATCAGCTTTTTGTTTTCATCGACAACCGGCGCGGTCACCAAGTCATAACGTTCAAACGCCTGTGCCGCTTCTTCCACGTCGTCTTCGGGACGGAAGCGCACGACATCGGTGGCCATCACGTCCGCCACCATGTCTTCGGGGTCGGCGACCAAGAGTTTGCGGATGGGCAGCACGCCTTGCAACACGTCGTTTTCATCAACCACGAAAATCTTGTCGGTATGGTCGGGCAGGCTGTCGAAACGGCGCAAGTAGCGCAACACGACTTCACACGCCACATCGGCGCGGATGCTGACCAATTCAAAGTCCATAATCGCGCCGACTTGGTTATCTTCGTAAGACATCGCCGCTTTGACCTGCTCGCGTTCTTCTTCATCACGCGTTTGCAGCGCTTCGTACACCACTTGGTGCGGCAGGTCGTCTGCCAGTTCTGCCAATTCGTCTGCGTCCAAATCATCGACGGCGGCCAACAGCTCGTCTTTGTCCATGGACTCGATCAGCGTTTCGCGTACGGCGTCGGATACTTCCAGCAAGACTTCGCCGTCGTCTTCAGGGGCGACCAAAAGCCAAACGATGTTACGCTCGCGCGGCGGCAGGGATTCCAAGACGGCGGCCACGTCGGCAGGGTGCAACTCGGCCAAGAGGACGGTCAGCTCGGTAAACTTATCGCGCAGGCTTTCGTCTTCAATCGGCATGCCTGCTTCGATTTGTTCAAAGGACGGCTCGAGGATTTCGCATAAGGCGTGGATGCGGTCGATATCGTCAGAAATGCGGTCTTCTACCACATCATTGTCGGGGATATTGTCGAGATTCGGAGGGGTTTGTTCGATGCTCATAAATGCTCCGCCCGCCGGACGCGGGAAGGCATTTCGGCGGGATGATTATTGTTGTTGTGTATCAGATGGGAAGTTCAAAGGCGAACTGGGAAGGTCCATAATTCGAGCCTGCTGAGAGGCGCAGAGTTGTAAACGGTGCATATTCTACTCTTTTTTAGGCCGTTTTACCATTTTTAACGGGAAAGGCCGTCTGAAATTTAAGTTTCAGACGGCCTTTTCATTTGCTCAAACCTTATTCTTTAGGCAGGCGCAGGACGGAGACGATGAATCCGCCCCAAATGACGATCAATGCGACAAGCATCATAATAATGGCTGAAGTACTCATTATTCGTCTCCTTCACGTTCGTGTTCATGTTCGTCTTTGACGTTGAAGTTCTGACCATGTTTCCACGGCAAGAAAGAAAGCAGGACAGACAATACCAAGAGAGTGCCTACCATGCCCCAACCGAAGATATTGAGGAAGCTGTCAGGATAGCCGCTGTAATTCTCTTTTAAGAGGCTGGCAGTATCTTGATACAGCATATAGCCGAGCATAGCGACGGTAACCACCACGCTGGCTGTCCACACTTTACCGACACGGATGGAAGACAGCGCATTCAAATGGTTGCGCAGTTCCGGCAGCTTGTTCAACAAGACAATCGCCAAAACATAAACAAAACCGGAAGCCACAATGCCGTAGGTATTGATGAATTTGTCCAACACATCCAACACAGGCAGGCCGGTGGTCGTACCGAACAGCAAGGTAGAAATAATTGCCATTGGCACGCCTGCAATCAGCGTTGCGCTGACACGGCCAATGTTCATTTTGTCTTGAATTGCGGCCACAATCACTTCAACGATGGAAATCATCGAAGTGACACCGGCAAACACCAGAGAGCCGAAGAACAACACGCCGATCAACGCACCCATAGGGGCTTGGTTAATGATGGTCGGGAACGCGATAAACGCCAAGCCGATACCGTTGGATGCCACTTCGCTGACTTCTTTGCCTGCGGTTTGAGCCATAAAGCCCAATGCAGCAAATACGCCGATACCGGCGAGCAACTCGAAGCTGCTGTTGGCAAAGCCGACAACCAAGCCTGTGCCGCCCAAGTCGGTTTTTTTCTTCAGGTAAGAAGAATAAGTAATCATGATGCCGAAGCAGATGGAGAGCGAGAAGAAAATCTGGCCATATGCGGCTACCCAGACTTTCGGATCCGCCAAACGGCTCCAGTCAGGCGTAAACAAAGCGTTCAAACCTTTTGCCGCACCCGGCAGAGTCAGCGCAATGCCCACCATGATGACGAACATCACCACCAACAAAGGCATGAAGAATGTAGATGAACCGGCCACGCCTTTTTGTACGCCCAAAGCCATAATTGCCAGCGTAAACACCCAGACGGCAATCAGCGGGCCGGCAACTTTGCCGACAAAATCCAAGCCCAAGTCTTTGGCATCGGCCATTTGCAGGAAGTCTTTGAAGAAGAATGCCTGCGGATCCGCACCCCATGCCGAAGTCAAAGAATAATAGGCATAGCTTGCCGCCCAGCCGACAATCACGGCGTAGTAGATACAGATGATGACGTTGGTCAGGAAGTTCCACCAACCCATCGGCTCAAACAAACGGCCGAGGCGGCGGAAAGCCAAAGGTGGCGAACCGCGGTAACGGTGGCCGATGGCGTAGTCAAGCAGCAACAGCGGAATACCTGCCGTCAACAGCGCAACCAAGTAAGGGAGGACGAAAGCACCGCCGCCGTTGTCGAAAGCGATGTAAGGGAATCGCCAAATGTTGCCTAAGCCCACGGCCGAGCCGATGGCAGCAAACATAAAGGCGCGGCGACTGCTAAACGTCGCGCGTTCGCTGGATTGAGAATTTGACACGATGAACCTCTTAAAAGTCGAGTGCCGCCAAGGCCGTTCAGCCTTGCGCGTATATATTTAGGAATCAGGCCGGGCAAGCCGGTCGGTTAAAGTAGATATTCGGACAAGGATAATATCCGGTATAGAGGATGCACCGCTTATGGCCATGCAAACATAATCTGACCTTATCGTAAAAAAATTTAACAGTGTTGACAAGTCATAATTAAATTAAAATCACAAGCAAAATCTTCATACACTACGACTAAAACCTTCATACACTTATTTATATAACCCCCAAACACAGCTCAATCCACCGTTTTTCCCTCCCTTGTTCCGACAATTTTCCCCTTTGCTAAAAACTGCCCTCCCCTTATCCGGCAAGGAAAAGCAGGAATCCAAGGCGTTTAAATTCCATGTCATCAAAAATGTTCAGACGGCCTTTTACTTTTGCCCGATTAAACCTAGGCCGTCTGAAAATTACACTGTTGTATGTTGTAATCAAAAGCCACACTCACATTCTGTTTAATATAAACAAAAACAATCCGCCTTTTCCCGTTTTCTTCATTACCATGATTTAAAACGAGCATAAAACACCAAAAATAGAATTAATAAAAAATAAAATTTCAAAAAATACAAAATAACAATAAATTTAAACCTGTATTTCTACTCTAATCATCTACAATCAAAAATAATCGAACCTAAAAATTTCAATAAAACATTAATTACACAGCACTACATTTTTGCTATAATTGCCACCATTCACTCCACAACCCAAACCCAAAAGAAGAGGAAAAGCCATGGGTATCAAAGTTGCCATCAACGGTTACGGCCGCATCGGCCGCCAAGTAGTGCGCGCTATTTTTGACTACAAACTGCAAGACCAACTCGACATCGTTGCCATCAACGCCAGCGGCAGCATCGAGACCAACGCCCACCTGACCAAATTTGACACTGTTCACGGCCGCTTTGACGCCGATGTTTCCCATGATGAAAAACACCTCATCATCAACGGTAAAAAAATCCCTTACTTCTCTACCCGCAACCCTGCCGAATTGCCATGGGATGAATTGGGCGTTGACCTGGTCATGGAATGTACCGGTGCGTTCACCAGCAAAGAGAAAGCCAAAATCCACTTGGAAAGCGGCGCGAAAAAAGTACTGATTTCCGCTCCCGGCGGCGATGACGTTGACGCAACCATCGTTTACGGCGTAAACGACGACGTAATTACCGACGACATGACCGTTATCTCCAACGCGTCTTGTACCACCAACTGCCTAGCACCCGTGGCCAAAGTGTTGAACGAAAACATCGGTATCGTAAACGGCGTGATGACCACCATCCACGCGCTGACCAACGACCAAACCGTCACCGACGTACGCCACAAAGACCTGCGCCGTGCGCGTAGCGGCGTGGAAAACATGATTCCGACCAAAACCGGCGCTGCAAAAGCCGTCGGTTTGGTATTGCCGGACCTGAAAGGCAAACTCGACGGCCTCGCCATCCGCGTACCGACCGTCAACGTTTCCCTGGTTGACCTGAGCTTCCAAGCAGGCCGCGACACTTCCGCCGAAGAAATCAACGCGCTGATGAAAGCCGCTTCCGAAGAAGGCCGTCTGAAAGGCGTATTGGCCTACAATACCCTGCCGCTGGTTTCCATGGACTTCAACCACACTACCCAAGCCAGCACATTCGACTCTACGCTGACCAAAGTAACCGCAGGCAAAATGGTTAAAGTGTTCGCATGGTACGACAACGAGTGGGGCTTCAGCTGCCAAATGCTGAACACCGCGCGCCGTATGTTCGGTTTGGAAGTACGTCCGTTCTAATCGGCTTCCAACACAAAGGCCGTCTGAAACATCTTTTCAGACGGCCTTTTATATTTCCTTTAAAATATCGCATTCCCATTTATTTTCAGACGGCCTCTTCATGTTTCCCAACGAATCCGCCCCCAACCTCCTGCAAGGCTTGAACCCCGAACAACTCTCCGCCGTAACCTGGCCGCCGCAATCCGCCCTCGTTTTGGCAGGCGCAGGCAGCGGCAAAACACGCGTGCTGACCACGCGTATCGCATGGCTTTTGCAAAGCGGACAAGCCAGCGTGCACAGCATTATGGCGGTAACGTTTACCAACAAAGCCGCCAAAGAAATGCAGACCCGTTTGGGCGCAATGATTCCCGTCAACGTCCGCGCCATGTGGCTCGGCACGTTCCACGGCCTCTGCCACCGCTTTTTACGCCTGCACCACCGCGACGCCGGCCTGCCGTCTTCCTTCCAAATCCTCGACAGCGGTGACCAGCTTTCCCTGATCAAACGCCTGCTCAAAAGCCTCAACATCGCCGAAGAAATCATCGCGCCGCGTTCGCTGCAAGGCTTTATCAACGCGCAAAAAGAATCCGGCTTGCGCGCTTCCGTCTTGAGCGCGCCCGATCCGCACACACGCCGCATGATTGAGTGCTACGCCGAATACGACAAAATCTGCCAACGCGAAGGCGTCGTCGATTTTGCCGAACTCATGCTCCGCAGCTACGAAATGCTGCAAAACAACGAAATCCTGCGCCAACACTACCAAAACCGCTTCAACCACATTCTGGTCGACGAGTTTCAAGACACCAACAAACTACAATACGCGTGGCTCAAATTAATCGCCGGCAACCATGCCGCCGTCTTTGCTGTCGGCGACGACGACCAAAGTATCTACCGTTTCCGCGGCGCAAACGTCGGCAACATGACCGCGCTGATGGAAGAATTCCACATCGACGCGCCCGTCAAACTCGAACAAAACTACCGCTCCGTCGGCAACATCCTCGCCGCTGCCAACGCCGTCATCGAAAACAACGACGAACGCCTCGGCAAAAACCTGCGCACCGACGCCGAAGCAGGCGACAAAATCCGCTATTACTCCGCCTTTACCGACCTCGAAGAAGCCCAATTCATCGTGGACGAAACCAAAGCCCTCGAACGCGAAGGCTGGAATTTGGACGAAATCGCCGTCCTCTACCGCAGCAACGCCCAATCCCGCGTCATCGAACAAAGCCTGTTCCGCAGCGGCATCCCCTACAAAATCTACGGCGGCCTGCGCTTTTACGAACGCCAAGAAATCAAACACGCCCTCGCCTACCTGCGCCTCGCCGTCAATCCAGACGACGACAACGCCCTCTTGCGCGTGATTAACTTCCCACCGCGTGGCATCGGCGCACGCACCATCGAAAACCTTCAGACGGCCTCAAACGAACAAGGCATCACCCTCTGGCAGGCAGCCTGCAATGCCGGCGCAAAAGCCACCAAAATCGCCGCCTTCGTCCGCCTCATTGAAGCCCTGCGCAACCAAGTCGGACAAATGCCCCTGTCCGAAATCATCGTCGGCATCCTCAAAGACAGCAGCCTGACCGAACACTACAAAACCCAAAAAGGCGACAACCAAGACCGCCTCGATAACCTCGACGAACTCGTCAACGCCGCCATCGAGTTCAAACCCGAAGACAGCAACTTTGAAACCCTGCCCGAAAACATTTCAGACGACCCCGCCTTCCCTATCCTCGCCTTCTTGAGCAACGCCGCCCTCGAATCCGGCGAAAACCAAGCAGGCGCAGGCGAAAAAGCCGTCCAACTGATGACCGTCCACGCCTCCAAAGGCTTGGAATTCAACGCCGTCTTCCTCACCGGCATGGAAGAAGGCCGCTTCCCCAGTGAAATGAGCCTTGCCGAACGCGGCGGCCTCGAAGAAGAACGCCGCCTCATGTACGTCGCCATCACCCGCGCCCGCAAACGCCTCTACATCACCATGGCGCAACAACGCATGCTGCACGGACAAACCCAATTCGGCATCGTCTCCCGCTTCGTCGAAGAAATTCCGTCCGAAGTATTGCACTACCTGTCCGTCAAAAAACCCGTCTACGACAGCTACGGCAACACACGCCAAACCGCCACGTTCAAAGACAAAATCCTCGACGACTTCAAACAGCCGCAAACCTACGCAGGCTTCCGCATCGGCCAAAACGTCCGCCACGCCAAATTTGGCACCGGCGTCATCATCGATGCCGTAGACAAAGGCGAATCTGCCCGACTGACCATCAACTTCGGCAAACAGGGCGTGAAAGAGCTGGATACCAAGTTTGCGAAATTGGAAGAGATGTAGAAGGGAGATGGCATAGGTCGTCTGAAACCCGTAGCGCGGGCTTTGCCCACGAATCAAACTCAAAATTTCAGACGACCTTTTTTAGCTGACATTATCGTGGGCGAAGCCCACGCTACAATGCACACCGATAAAGCAAATAGTCGTCTGAAAACGAGGGCAACGAGCTTTGCTGAAACCTCTGCCGTCATTCCCGCGCAGGCGGGAATCCAGAAGTAGAAATGTAGGTTGGATACTCGTATCCGACAAAAAACATTTGTTGCGTCTATCGTTTCCGAAAAACCGCTGTTGGAAAATGTCGGATTCGAGAATCCGACCTACGGCTGCTGCTTTTGGGGTGATGAAAAAGCAGCCTGCACTTTAAATTTCACTCGTTTCCCTGCTCATAAGATTTCAAACAATTGTGCTAACAGCACATCCTGCAGCACCACCCGCGTTTCGGCCTGCCGAAGCAGCCGTGCGAGTAGTGCATCGATTTCTACGCCCGAAACAGTTTGACGCAGGCTGGATAAAGCCTTCATGCGGTTTTTTTGTTCGAATGCATCTTCCATACCAGGTTTGACACAAAAATACCAAAACGGCTCGGTCCTCATGTGGTAGAGCGGCATGCCGAAATTTTCTTGGTGGTATGCGTTTGCCACCCACCGCTGCCATTGCTGTCTGAATATTGCCTGCCATTCTTCCAAAAGCGTATCCGAAAAATCAATTTTTTCTGTGTGCAGGCTGCCTGATTCATACAGCAGGCATAAACTGTATAGAAGGATGAATTTATGCGGGGCACGGTTGTTTGCTTGTGTAAAACTTGTATGCAGGCTGCGGAATTGTTCCGCATATTTTAATAATGCTGCCAAATCTTTCATACCGCTTCCTTCTGCAAACTTTGCAATACCTCCTCCGGTTGCCAATTCAATGCGCGGCAATAATCAATAAACTCAAAGATATCCAGCCGCCTGTCACCTGTTTCCACTTTTCCTACGAACGAATGCACCACATTCATCCGTTCCGCCAATGCACGCTGCGACAACCCCAAATCCAATCTTCTGCGGATAAGGAGTTGTCGCAAATAGGTGTGTTCGGCAGAGTGTACCGACAAACGAATATTTCTCATGCGCTCCGATTTTAGGTACAATCACGCATGCACCTGTTTTAGGTGCAAATAAGAAATATGTATAAAAATGACCGTAATACCCATACACCCTGCCAACCCGTTCGACGCTATACGCCAAAACATCACTGAAGAATATTTGAGCGAAACGCAGCACTACCCTTGGATTGTTACCTTTTCAGGCGGCAAGGACAGCACCCTTGTCGCCCATTTGGTGTTTGACATGCTGCTTTCGCTGCCGCCGATGCTGCGGACGCGGCAGGTGTTCTTCATTTCCAACGACACGCTGGTGGAAAGCCCGCTGGTAGTGAAACACATGCGCCAATCTTTGGCAGAAATTCTGCGTGCCGCTGAAATTTTCAGGCTGCCCGTCAGCGGCGAAATCACCGTGCCGAAATTGCAGGACACCTTTTGGACGCTACTCATCGGCAAAGGCTACCCCACGCCCAACCGCTCAATGCGCTGGTGCACCGACCGCCTGAAAATCCAGCCTACTAGCGGCTACATCCTGCAAAAAGTAAACGAAAACGGCAAAGCCATCATCGTACTGGGCGTGCGCAAAGACGAATCTGCCACCCGCAAAGCAAGTATCGAAAGCCACCAAAACTTGGAAAACAGCAATCTGACCCCGCACAGTGATTTGAAAAACGCGTTGGTGTACCGACCGATTGTCGATTTGAGTACCGACGACGTGTGGGAATTCCTTGCTGCCAACGACCCGCCCTGGGGAGGCGCACACAGCGATTTAATCAAGCTCTACCGCGAAGCCGCCGGCGGCGAATGTCCGATTGTGCTGTCGCAGGAAGAAGCCCCCGGTTGCGGCACCAATTCCAGCCGCTTCGGCTGCTGGACGTGCACGGTGGTCAATAAGGACAGAAGCCTGCAGGGCTTTGTGGACGCGGGGAAAACCGAATTCACACCGTTAATCGAATACCGCGACTGGCTGGTGGACATCCGCAACAAACCCGAATACCGCCAGGCCGAACGGCGCAACGGAAAACTCACGTTCAAAGGCGGCAAACACATCCCCGGCCCGTTCACCATCGCGGCGCGGCAGGAAATGCTGGCGAAGCTGCTAAAAGTGCAGGCTGCTTTCGGCGAAGAACTGATTTCGCAGGACGAAATCGACCTAATCAAGCGAATTTGGACGGAAGATCTGATTAACACTTACTCAAGGAATAAAAATGAAGACGGAAACACGGGAACAGGTGGCTGATTTGCTGCTGTGGAGTGATGAAAATGCCAGAAACCTGATGGAGAAAATCGCTGCCGAACATGGTGTATCGCCCGATGCGCTGGCCGATTTGGCGGCATGGGAGCGCGAGCAACAGGAACGGATCCGCAAACGCGGCATGACCGAAGTATTCGATGAAGTTTTTGAAAACAGGAAATATTGGGGCTGAATATGTGGATACATTCAATCAGGCTGCTTAATTTCAAATCCTACCAAGAAGCGGCCTTCTCCTTTCCCGAACCGAAAAACGGGCAGAACATTGTTTTAATTGGCGCGATGAACGGGCACGGCAAAACCACTTTGTTGGAAGCGGTTTACCTGTGCCTGTATGACGCGGATGCGGTCAGCCATTTGCAGCGGGCCGGCTTGAACAGCAAAGATGTCAATTACCCGAATTTCCTGCAGGCTGCCCTGCATCACAAAGCAGCGCCGCAATACGGCCGATACCGCATCGAGCTGGAAATTGAAATCCGCCAACGGCGGCAAGGTAAGATTTGCGGCCTGAAAATCCGCCGGAAATGGCATTTCAATGAGAAAAGGCAATTTGAACGCGAAAGCACCGAAACGCGGGCAGACGTGCTGGTTGACGACCGCTACCTGCCTGTCGATTTAGCCGAATTGGACAAATATCTCAACACTTACGCCCTGCCGTTCGATTATGCGCCGTTTTTCTTTTTCGACGGCGAAAAAATCGTGCAGGCTGCAGAACGCAGCGGCACGGGTATGTGGCTCAATACCGCCCTGAAAGGCCTGTTGGGCGTAACCCTGCTGACGCGGCTTGCAGACAGCCTTGGCGATTACCGCAAACGCTGCATTTCCGAGAACGCGGGCAAAAAGATGCAGGAAGATTTGGACAAAGCCGAAAGCGCATTGACTTCTGCCCAAGTGCAATATGATGTATTCCGTGAAGAATGGGAAAAAGTACAACAGGAATGGGCGCATTGGGATGCGGAAAGAAGCAGGCTGCAACAGCAGATCGGCGGCGGCAGCGACATCCGCACTTCGCAGGATTTGCTGATGCAGCGGGAACGGCTGGAGAAGGAAATGGACGATTTCAATGCGAAGGTCAAGGCGGCGGTTAAAGCCATGCCGCTGGCCTTCCTGCCTTCAGACGGCCTGAACGCGCTAAAAATCAAACTCGAACGAGAAGCCAACCGCCTGCACCATGAAGCCGGCAGGGAGCAGATTGCGGGACGGGTAAACGATTTTTGGAGCGCGTTTGTCGGCAGCGGCAAAGTCAAAGAAGTATTGGGGCGTTCGGCTTGCGCCATTTTGGAAGACCCGCTGATGAAGGAAGCTGTAGCCGAATGCTGGAACGAATTATTTTACCCGTTGCCTGAAAATTGCGCCGAAACTATCGAGCACAACTATCTCTCGAAAAACGCCCATGCTGAAATCCAAAACGAAATCAGCCGCATACAGGGTATGCCACAAGGAAGGATAGGCAGCCTGCTGGCCGATATCGAACAGCGGCGGAGCGAACAAAAACAAGTCTTGGAAGAATTGGAGCTGCTCAAAGGCAGCAACAAAGACGAACTGGTGGAACAGCTCAAACAGGCGAACAAGCAGGCCGATATACTGAAAGAACGTTCGGGCAGCCTGAAAAGCAACGTGTTGGAAAAAGAAAAAGAATGCCGGCGCAAAAAGGATGAAGTCAGCAAACTGCAAGACAAAATCAGCGACAGCAACCCGCTAATGGTGAAGTCGCGCCGTGCGGGACAGGTAGAAAAAGTTATTGCCGCATTGACCGATGCTCTAATGCGGCAAAAGGCGGGTGAAATCGGTGAAACCGCCACCCGCATCAACCGCACCATTGCACACGATGACCGCATCCACAAAATCAGCATCGAAGCCGACGGAAGGATGGGGCTTTACGGCCGCGACGGCAGGGAAGCGCAGGTCGATTTGTCGGCCGGACAAATGCAAATTCTGATTATGTCGCTGGTGTCGGCATTGGCGGAAGTTACCCACTATCCTGCCCCCTTTGTCATCGATACCCCTTTGGCACGTTTGGATGAGGGCCACCGAGAAGGTTTGTTCAAGCATTGGAGTGGGCTGGAACAGCAGGTGATTTTGTTGTCGCAGGACACCGAAATCACCCCCGAAGTGTACCGCCGTCTCGACCCGCATATCGGCCGCACCTATCTGGTGGAAGCCGAATCACTGGACAGCGCGGGCGCATGTTCACGTGTAACTGCCGATGTTTATTTCGAATAATTAAAGGAACAATACATGTATCTGCTGCCAGACAACCGCCAGTGGGATTCCGACTATTTCCATACCCTGATTAGCGACAAACACATTATTTCCAGCAGCGAAGCCAAAGCCATACGCGAAAAACTCACCCACGCAGGTGCGTTGCCGCATCTGGACAACAACTACGAGTGGGCGGTACTCTGTATCGGCTATTGCTTTGCCAAAGGCTGGGCTCGCCAGCCGGAAAATTTGACTGCCGCCCCCGATACCAAAGGCATCGACATCCCTTCTTTCCAAACCTGCTTTCAAGACCATTCGCGGCTTTGGCTTGCCCTGTTGAGCGAAACCCTGTTCCACATCAGGCAAGGGAAACCGGCGGGAAAAGATGATTTGTACAAACTAATTGCCGACCTGTGGCATACCGGCGCGCTTGGTTTGCATGCGTTTTGGGAACGTTGCAGACAATTCAAACCCGATGACGATTTGGCACAACGGCAGGCCTTTTTGAACGAATTGGCTGAATTGGCTGTTAAAAACAGTAGCGGACGGCAACATGCAGGAGAGATTTCTAGTTCAAGCGAATTTCCCGCAGAAAATGTCGGAACACTCGATGCAGCCCGCATCAAACTTAAAACCGCACTGGACAAAACAGTCGGCAAGGGCGGCACGATACAACTAGAATACGTCGGCGTGCGCTACGACTGCTTGCGCGTACAGTTCGACTGCTATGTGGATTTGGAAAAATACCACAGCCAGATTTGCTCCGAATTAGGCATCGGCGATGACGAAATGCGCTGCGGACGCATACGCGGCGAAGCCAATACATGGCACATCAATATCCTGCGCCCGCAAGACACTTGGCGGCAATACGGGCAAAGTGAGTTTCAGACGGCCTTACAGCAATACCGCGCATCGGCACAGCAATTCAGATTGCCAGTGTGTATCGGTTTGGACGAACGCGGCGAACCCGTGTTTCAAGATTTTGCCACCGCGCCGCATGTGATGGTAGGCGGGGAAACGGGGGCTGGGAAATCGGTACTGGTGCGCTCAATGCTGGCTTCCCTGTTCGAACTCGCTCCTCAGAATGAAACGGAAATCGTCGTGTGTTATTGCAAAGTTTCTGCGGATTTCGCCGCCTTCAAAGACCGTCCGAATTTATGGCAGGGGCGCATAGTCAGCGATGCGGAAGAAGCTGCTGAAATATTGTCGTCTTTTGCTGACGAGATGGATAAACGATACCGCCTGATGGACGAATACGCTGCAAAGGATATTGCAGAAGTCCCACAGCACACCCGTCCAAAATATGTTGTTATCGTGATTGACGAACTGGCCGACCTTATCGATGTCAGCAGTGACGCAGAAGGGCATTTGGTACGGCTGGCACAAAAAGCGCGCTCCGCAGGAATGTATCTGTTATTGGCAACGCAACGCCCCGATGCGAAAACACTCAGCGGCCGCCTACGTGACAACCTGCCGACCAAAGTTGCGTTGAAAACAGGCAAACGCCAGTCTTCCGAGATTATCTTGGGCGAGCGCGGTGCTGAAAACCTGACGGCCAAAGGCGATCATTTGGTCAAATGGAACAATGAAGCAGCACGTTTTCTGCACGGGTATAATGTATAATTTGTTCAACCATCCTTTGCAAAGGTCTCAGGCCGTCTGAAAACAGATAATACTGCTTTTTCAGACGGCCTTTTTATTTGAGATTAATGATTAGGCTTTAGATTCGCCATCATTCTCTGCTTTGGGCGGGACGGGGGCAAACCAGCCGACCAGAAGCAGCAACAGGCCGACGATGATGAAGGAGACGATGCGCGCGATACCGCCACTGTTGGAAAGCTCGATCAGGAAGAGTTTGACGACCACGATGCCCATCAGCGTCGCGCCTGTCATCCAGTAGGAGCGCTGTTTGCGGCGGTTGCCGAGTACCATCAAGATGATGGCGGTTACTGCCCAAACAACAGACAGACTGGCTTGCAGGCCGAAGGATTGGAGCATGATGTCAAGACGCCAAGTGATGCCGTCGTAGAAATGCCATACGCGCATCACGCCTGCGCTGATCAGCATAAATGCCAAGGCGGAAACTGTGGTTGCCGTGGTACGGCGAAGCTCGGGCGGCAAGGCTTCGGGCAGGGATTTCAGGGCAAACCAAAGCATGCCGGCGCTGGCAAGTTCCACCGGATTAAGCACGGGAATATACGGCAACGGCGAAGGTTGGAACGGCGTGGAGAAGTTGGTCCACAGCATCCAACAGGCGGCGGCAAGGGCGCACAACGGCATAGCAAAATGCTGATAAATGGCTTGATGCCGTCTGAAAAATTCGCGTTGGCGCTGCGTATGGAAAACAATCCACATCGCCAAAGGCACAACCAGCCATGAGAGCTGAGACCAAACGCCGGAGAGAAGGCCGCCGACATACAGCGCCGTCCAAAGCGTCCAAAGTACGCCAAGTATCGTGATATTGAGTTTGTGCAACCAAATCAGATCATGGCGCGGATAGTTGTTCAGAATAATGAAGTTCAACACGGTAGCGGCGGCAAGCGGCAAGGCTGCGGCGGCTGTCCATGCGTGTTCGGTATGATAGAAGACGAAATGCAGGGCAAACACGGGCAGGAATGCCAAGTTTGCCTGCAGCAACTCTTCCCATTTCAAACGTTTGGCAAACAGCAGCAAGCTGGCAAATATCGGCCACATCCACAACTCAATAAACAGGGTTTCCTCGCCTGTCCATTGCATATAAAGGGCGTAGCTGCCTGTTGCCAATGCAGTAAGCAGGATGATCCAGCCTGAAACCTGCGCAAAGTAAACCTCGTTTCCTTCCGGTTTTTCGCTTGCAACCGGCACGCGCGGATATTGCAGCGCGTAGGCAGCCGCAAACAGCAAAGGCGTAGCGGCAATAAGGTACAGATGGCTCAGGAAGCCTTGGGATTCATAAATAATACCGGCTTGCAGCAACAGGGCGAACAATACATTGCCCAAGGTAAATGTGATAAACACATTCGGCTCATGTTTGCGCCGGCAGAATGCCCACGCCGCTGCCAAAGCGGAGAGAGCGACAATGCTGCCTTGGTCGGCCAAGAAGAGCAAAGGCAAAATAGAGATGTACAGCAAGGCGGCAGACAACACGGCCGTCTGAACGGATTTTTCCCATTGCGCCGAACCTTCGCGACGCGAGAAATACCACAGCAAGTAAATCGCTGCTCCGCCAAGCAACACCACAATCGTCGTAAACCACTGCCCTTCCAGAACGGTATCCGTGCCGAAGCCCTGATAATTGTCCAGCTGAATCAGCGCCGCCAAGAGATAAACAATCAGCGCACCAAAACGGATATGCGGACGCTGTTGGCGCAGACCGAAGAAATAAACCAGTGCGGATTCGGCACTCCACAGGATAACCGTATTGCTCGATTCAAAATAAAGCGGAACGGCAATCGTGAGGAACAATACCGCCAACGCAAAAAACGCCTGACGCAAAATATACAGCCCCTGCTGACGTTTCAGCAGCAGCGCGGCCAGTCCGTAAACAGCGGCAAAACCCAATGCGGAAAGCGCATCCGCGAATGGCCAATGCTCCACCATGCGGTATTGCAGGCCGAACGCCGCCGCCATCGTGCCAAACAATAAAGTATGGTCGAGGACATGCACGCGCAGGCCGTGTGTGTAAATACTGTTGCCAATCTCCTCTAAAGTCGCATTGTCGGCAATCGGCGTAACGCTGTCTTCGCTGTTTTCCGTCAGCTTACGGCGTGCGAACAGATACGCGATAAAGGTATAGAGCAGTCAGTGGTAAATCAGAAAAGGCTCGGTAGTGGAGAAATGTTGCGGCGTATAACTTCGCATGCCCCACAGCGCGGCAATGGCAAAAGTAGCAACAAAACCCGTCAGGTTCAGCGGGCGCCATGCCTTAAACCACGCAATTGCGGCCACACCGGCATTGAGCAGGGCAAGATAAGAGAATAGCACCAAATAATTGCCGCTGCCGTCTGAAGTCAGCAAAGGCGCGGCCATACCGCCGATTAAAGCAACCTGCGCCATAATCTGCGCGTTCTGCCTTACCGCCAGCCACGCCATCAGCACGACCATCGCCACCATCAACCCGAACACGACCGACACAGGCAACAGCGGATGCAGTTTTAATGCCGCCAACGCCGTCAAATACATCACCGCCACGCCGAAACCCTGCAACACCAAGCCATATTCACGCTTACGGCTTTGCAGCTTCCAGCCGCCGACCACCGCCGCCAAACCCGCGCCTGCCACAGTCAGATAACGCAGTTCGACAGGCACATGAACCCGCTCGGAGGCATAGCGCAAGAGGAACGCCAAGCCGAGGAACAGCACCACAATACCGGTTTTCAACAGCGGATTACCGCGCAAGAACCAAGCAACAATCGGATTGTCGGAAAACTTGTACCCTCCATCCTCCGCTTGATTTTTATGGATAACGAATTGACGCGATGGCGCTTCTTCGCTTTCAGACGGCATCGAAGCAACAACAACCTCTTCTTTAGGCAGCCCTGCTTGTTCAGCAACAACCGGAGCAACCGCCTCGACAACTTCTTCCACAACAGGCTCAGGCGAAGCAGCAGCCTTGGCAGAAACAGGATCAATAGGTATAGAAAAAGAAGGGGCAAACGCCTCTTCAATTTTCTGCTTAACAGGCGCAGCTTCCGCCTCAGGCTCAACCCGAACATGAAGCGGCTTAGAGGCCGTCTGAACATCGGCAACAGCCCGAGCCTCAAGCCCCTGCCCTACCTTCGCCTCATCACGGACAGTCTCATGCTCCAACACCGACAAACGCTGTTTCAGCAGCTCGATTTCCTGCTCCAGCTTTTGCATCCTGTCGCCTGCCGTAGCAGATTCAGCCAAACGCTCTTCTTGGCGTTGTTTGGCGATTGACCAAGCAACCAGCCAAAACAACGACCCAATAATCACGCCCGTGGCCATCTCATCAAGAAAATAGCCGATAATAATAGGAATAAGCAGGCCGAAAAACTGCATGAAACACCTGTTTGATAACAATAAGAATATGCCGATTGTAACACCAACAACATTGTTGATGAAAAAAAGAGACAAAAGGCCGAGAATAAAAGCATACGGCGAATAGAATATAGAGAATCGGCATAAAAAAGGCCGTCTGAAAATGTTTAAGGATTTTCAGACGGCCTCAGACATTAAGCATTACCATATTCGTGTTGATATACATACGTAGTTCCAGTTTAATAGTTTTAACTTTAAGGTAGCTGATATAAACGGGATTAAGAGGAAAAATCAGTAGGATTTATTGAAAACAATAAGACATTTATTAAAATTTATAAAGTAAATTATACACAGGTTATCAACAGGCTTCCTGAAAATTTTTTCCTAATTCCTAGGAAAAAAAATATTTCTGTTTTATAATTTGAAAAAATCAAGGAGTTTTTATCATGAAAAGTCAAGATATTCTGCTACTATTGAAAATATTTAGTCTCTCCTACTACGAAAAAATTGACCTTACAAACAAAAAAATGGTGAAATCGGAATTTCTTACTGAACAGCAGAAGAAGCAGTATTATTTAAATATTATTTATAAAAATAAGGAATCAAAATATAACAACTATTACTTGAATAAGTATTATGGTGAAATTGAAAATTTATATTCAAAAATAGATTTCAATAGTCTTTTCGATGAGAATAAATATTCACTTTTATCATTGGAAAAAAGTACAGGTATTAGCAAATCTCAAATTAGTCTTTCATTAAAAAGATGTATTGATTTAAAATTGCTACTGATTCGAGATAGAATACCCTATGTAAATACACAAGATCTCCTGAATGTTGTAATCCCTGCATTAAGATTTTTTTTCCCTATAAAAAAAATAGGTAATGTTAGAGGAATACCTATTTCATATTCATCACCTTTTTTGTATGAGAACATTATATCAGGCAAAAAACTTCCGATGGTGTGGGGAGATGCTAATGGTACAGTAGTAGGGGATGCTATTGAACCACTATATAAGACAGTCCCATATGCTGCGGTAAAAGACCCCCTGCTATATGAATTATTAGTGCTGGTAGATTCAATTAGGCTCAATGCACCTAGGGAAAAACAAGTAGCATTTGAGCAATTAAAAGATATTTTTATGGGAAAATGATGAATACGGCAAGTGAATTACATTTTGATATGCTGAAAAAAGTAGTATCGAAGTTAACACCTTCATTAAGAGAAAAAATTGTTTTTGTAGGAGGCTGTACAACTTGTTTATTTGTAGATGATGTAAGTCAAGAAGAAATTCGCAGTACAGAAGACGTAGACTTGATTATTTCTGTATTAACACATGGTGAATACAGACACTTCCAAGAAGAATTAAAAAGTTGCGGATTTAAAGAGCTTGGCTTAGAAGATGAGGAAGGACCAATATGCAGAATGAAATTAGAGAATATCTTAATAGATCTAATGCCAACAAACGCTATTTTAGGTTTTGAAAATAAATGGTATCCGATAGCTTTTGAAACGGCTGAAAATTATCCATTAGATGAATTTATAATTAAATTGATTCACCCAATTTATTTTTTAGCAACTAAATTTGAAGCATACAACAATCGAGGTAATAGAGACATTCTTGGAAGTAAAGATCTTGAGGATATCTTGATTGTGTTAGATGGGCGAAACCAAATTTACGAAGAACTTTTTAATTTTAAATCTATAGATAATAATGTTATAGAATTTATTCAAGAGCAACTTAAGATATTAAATAACGAAAATTTCTTTTTATATAAATTATATGACTATCCAAATGTTGAAGATAAGATTTGCAGAATATTGGAATTATAATGAAAGTAATTTGGAGAAGTTATCAAGGGAAAGATAGAAAATGTAATAGCGATTATGGCGTTTTTTGTAATTATTCTAATTGCTATGTATTTATAATTGGGGATGCAAAGGAGGAAATTGAATCTCAAAATTTTATTAAATATATTTTAGAGGTTATTGCGAAAGAATTATATTCAGAAAATCGAAATATTTTAAGCATATTGCAACATGCAAAGGAATCATATGTCAGAGAGGTAGGCATGCCAAACAAATTGCCAAATCAAATAGCATCTCTACACATATTGATTGTTAATAAGGAAAATTTCCAAACACAAAGTTTTAATCTTGGTGATTGTAGATTTGGCCATAAAATAAATAACGAATGGAAATGGTTAACGGAACCACATGTTATATCTGGATTGGAACACTATGTTACCCAATCATTTCGTACAAAGAAGTCAATTGGAGAAATTTGTAAACAAGAATTTATTTTAGACCAAAAGGAAAGTTATTGTTTGGGAAGCGATGGATATTGGAAAGAAAATATGAATCAGTCTGATGATCATAGTCAATTATTAATATTAGAACTAGATGTTGAAACACTAGAGACTAGTGATACAACAATAAATTTTAGTATATTTTGAATTATATCTTGAATGAAATGCCGTCTGAAATTTTCAGGCGGCATTTCATTCATATAAGCATCAATGCGCTTCTTCCCAATTCATACCCACGCCCACTTCTGCTACCAGCGGCACGTTCAACATCCCTTCGTCCACTTTCGCCATAATCTGCGGCAGTTTTTCTTTGACTAAATCCAGTTCGGCTTCGGGTACTTCCAATACCAATTCGTCATGCACCTGCATAATCAGTTTGCTTTGCAGGCAGTCCCATGGGGAGGCTTCGCACTCTGAATTCAACCAATGGAACACGTCTATCATGGCGCGTTTGATGAGGTCGGAGGCGGTGCCTTGCATGGGGGCGTTGATGGCGGCGCGTTCGGCTCCGGCGCGGGCGTTGGCGTTTTTGTTGCGGATGTCGGGCAGGTAGAGGCGGCGGCCGAACAGGGTTTCGACGAAGCCTTGCGCGGCGGCTTGTTCTTTGGTGCGTTGCATGTATTCGGCGACGCCGGGATAGCGGGCGAAGTAGCGGTCGATAAAGTTTTTGGCGGAGATGTTGTCGATACCCAATGATTTGGCAAGGCCGTATTGACCCATGCCGTAAATCAGGCCGAAGTTGATGGTTTTGGCGTAGCGACGTTGTTCGGGCGAGACGTTTTCGGGGGCGATGCCGAATACTTCGGCGGCGGTGCGGCGGTGTACGTCTTCGCCGTTTTGGAACGCGGCGATGAGGGTTTTGTCTCCGGAGAGGTGCGCCATGATGCGCAGCTCGATTTGGGAATAGTCGGCGGAAACGATGGCGCTGCCTTGCGGTGCGGTAAAGGCGCGGCGCACGCGGCGGCCTTCGGCGGTACGGATGGGGATGTTTTGCAGGTTGGGGTTGTTGCTGGCGAGACGGCCGGTAATGGCGACGGCTTGGGCGTAGGTGGTATGTACGCGGCCGTCTTTGGGCGAAATCATTTCGGGCAGTTTGTCGGTGTAGGTGGATTTGAGTTTCGCCAGGCTGCGGTTTTGCAGGATGATTTTGGGCAGGGGGTAGTCGGGCGCAAGCTGTTCGAGCACGGCTTCGTTGGTGGAAATGCCGCCTTTGGCGGTTTTTTTCAGACCTTTGGTGGGGATGCCCATTTTGTCGAACAGGATTTCTTGCAGCTGTTTGGGCGAATTGAGGTTGAACGGCTGGCCTGCGGCGGCGTAGGCTTCTTGTTCGAGCTTCATCAGCTCGGCGCCGAGTTCCGCGCTTTGGCGGGCGAGTTCGGCGCGGTCGATTTGCACGCCGTTGCGTTCCATTTCAAACAATACCTGCGCGACGGGCAGCTCCATTTTTTCATACATTTCAAGCTGTTTGTCGTCCATTTGCGCGCGCAGGTGTGCTTCGAGGCGCAGGGCGAAATCGGCGTCTTGGGCGGCGTATTCGGTCGCCTGCCCGATGGCGACATCGGCAAAACTGATTTGCTTCGCGCCTTTGCCGCACAGCGATTCGTAGGTAATAGTTTCCAAACCCAGCCAGCGTTCGGACAATTCGTCCAAGCCGTGTTCGAGATGGCTTTCGATGATGTAGGAAGCGAGCATGGAATCGCCGGCAATGCCGTTCAGGGCGATGTCGTAATTGGCGAAAACATGTTGGTCGTATTTGAGGTTTTGCCCGATTTTTTTCAGGGCGGGATTTTCCAAATGCGGTTTCAGACGGCCTAATACGTCTTGTAAATCAAGCTGTTCGGGTGCAGCAGTCAGGCTGTGTCCTACGGGGATGTAAACCGCTTCGCCTGCTTGGAACGCGATACTGATGCCGACCAGCGAGGCATTCATCGCGTCTAGGGACGTGGTTTCCGTGTCGATGCCGATTTGGTCTGCCTGCACCAGTTTATCTAACAAAGCGGTAAATTGCGCTTCGGTGGTGATGGCTTGATAATCCAGCTTTTCGGGGGTGGGAGCAAGTTCGGGCTGTTTTTCAGGCTGTGTTTCCATCGCCAATGCGGCTTGTTCGCCGATATGCTCGCTGCCGAACAAATCTGTGTTTTGCGCTTCGTGCATACGGCTTTCCGCCTCTTTCAGCCAAGTGCGGAAGCCCCAGCGTTTGAAATCGACAACCAGCTGCGCCCATTTAGGCGTATTACGGCGCAGGCTTTCAAGGCCGTCTGAAAGCTCGGTGTGCAAGTCCACATCGGTTTTAATCGTTACCAAATCATACGACAGCGGCAGTTGTTCCAAAGCGGCTTGCAGGTTTTCGCCCACCTTGCCTTTGACTTCGCCAGCGTGTTCCATCACGCCGGCCAGCGAGCCATAGGCTTCCAGCCACTTCACCGCGGTTTTCGGGCCGCACTTCTCCACGCCTGGCACGTTATCCACCTTGTCGCCCATCAGCGCGAGATAATCGCGGATTTGGTCGGGGCGCACACCGAATTTTTCCTTCACGCCTTCAATATCCAGCGTTTCGCCGCTCATCGTGTTCACCAGTGTCACGCGCTCATTTACTAACTGCGCCATGTCCTTATCGCCGGTAGATACCACCACGTTCCACCCTGCTTCGCTAGCCATCTTAGCCAAAGTGCCGATAACGTCGTCCGCTTCCACCTGCGGAATCACCAATACCGGCCAGCCCATCAGGCGCACCAAATCCGGCAAGGCTTCTGCCTGCGGGCGCAAATCGTCCGGCATCGGCGGACGCGTCGCCTTATAGTCGGGGAACATCTCGTGGCGAAAATTTTTGCCCTTCGCATCAAACACCACCGCGCAATAGTCGTGCACATAATCCGCCCGCAACCGGCGCAGCATGTTCAACACGCCATACATCGCCCCAGTCGGCGCACCGTCGGGCGCAGACAAATTCTGCCCCATGGCATGATAGGCGCGGTAAAGATAAGAAGAGCCGTCAACGAGAAGGAGTGTGGGTTTGTTGGACATGGAGAACCTGCTGTGTGTATGAAAATAATGTACGGATTATAAAGGAAAAGGCCGTCTGAAAACCGAAAATCAAGTTTCAGACGGCCTTAAATATACGGTTTTAAGCATTGCGCCCCAGAATCCTATATTGGATATTTTTATCCAAATGAATACAAACCAAAACAAACGAATATGAAAGCAACGAACTGTATCTCAATCAGTATGCGCATTGCTCAAGAAGATGCTGATTTTATTGCTGAACTAAAAATGGAAGGTGCGAATACGCCATCTGAAAAAATCTGTGAATTGCTCAAGCCGACGTGCTTGGCGCATCCCGGATAAAGTTTAAAAATTTCCTCAAACATCGTCCTTTTCTCATTGTGTATGTTTTTTGGGCTTGGATGTTTATGAAAATCTGATTGCATTTCTTCGTTATATAAAATAAGCCAAGTTTTCAGACGACCTTCTTTGTCGGAAAGGTCGTCTGAAAAGAAAAACGCCGCGTGGAGCTTATCCTTGCGGCGTGTGGCGGAACAAATCAATAGTCGATATGTTCGCTGATAATCTTCAGGTCAGGCCATGAAAAGATGATGTCGTATTCGTGTCCGTTTTTGAAGCCTTCAGCTTTCAGTACGGGACGTCCGATATGATCGTCGGCTTCAATTTCATGCACGATATAGCCGCGTTGTTCGAGTATCCGCATTACTTGTGCACGTTTTTGCTCGAAAGACGGATCGCTGTAAATTTTGTATTCGATGTAATCATCATCGTAATACTTGCCGTCGCGGTAACGGTAGTCGTCATAACGGTCATCATGACGATCATAACGCTGCTCGTAACGGTCAGTGCGATCAGTACGATAGTTGTCATCATAGTTGTAAGAATTAGGGGCGGCACAAGCGGTCAGTGCGATACTGCCTAAGAGTAATGCTGATAAAAGTTTTTTCATATCGTATCCTTTCGGGACGTAGGGGTAAGTCAAATAAAGAATATTCGGAAGCTGATTATAAATCAACGCGTTCTTCGATAATGTTCAAATCGGGATAAGACATCACGATTTTGTATTCCAAGCTGCCTTTGTAGGCCTCAAATTCCAAAACAGGTCTTGCCCAATGTAGGTCCGTGTCAGAATCGTGGACTTCATAGCCTCTGTTATGCAAGATAGACAAAGCGCGGTCGTGGTATTGCGCGAACGCCGGATCTGTCTCCATACGGTATTGGGCGTAGTCTTCGTAAAAATCAAAACCTTCTGTTGCAAGAAAAATGGCGCAAACAGCGGTGACCGGAAATAGTAATTTCTTCAAAAGCGGTTTGGACGGTTTTGTATATTGCGACCCAGAATGTTTCATTCCATTCCCTTTGTGTCTGTTGTCGGTATAGACATTTAAACACGCAGGACTTAGGGAAAAATTAGGAGCGTTTTCAGACGGCCTTTCTTTACGGTACGCACAGATCATCTGAAAATAGGGGGATTTAATGATTTGTGCCATCTACTCGTCTGTCGACATTTCAATATCAAGCCGCTTATCTTCAAGAAAATAAAAAAGCACAACATTTCGTTGTGCTTTTTCTTGATGAACCCACATTACTTGTTTTTTTGCGAACGAAGGTAGTCCAAAGTTTTCAGCTGGGCAATGGCTGCTGCCAATGCTTTGTGCGCTTCGGCCAGAGATTTATCATCTTTGGCTGCAGAAACACCTGCCTCGGCTGCTTTTTTAGCTGCTTCAGCACGCGCCTGATCCATTTCGGTACTGCGGACAGCAACATCTGCCAATACGGTAATCTTATCAGGCTGTACTTCTAAAACGCCACCGGAAACGGCAACCAGCACTTCTTCAGCTTCACCCGGAACAGTCAAACGCAATGCGCCGGGGCGTACCAAACTCATAATCGGCTCGTGTCGTGGATAAATACCAAGCTCACCTTGAACGGTCGGAACCACTACAAAGCTGGCCTCGCCCGAATAGATGTTTTGCTCGCTACTAACCACTTCAACTTGCATGGTGCTCATGCCGGCCTCCTTAGTTTAAGGTTTTCGCTTTCTCAGCCGCTTCTTCGATGCCGCCTACCATATAGAACGCTTGTTCAGGCAGATGGTCGTATTCGCCGTTCAAGATGGCTTTAAAGCCGGCGATGGTGTCACGCAATGAAACGTATTTGCCTGGAGAACCGGTAAATACTTCGGCAACGTGGAACGGTTGAGACAGGAAGCGTTGGATTTTACGGGCACGCATCACAGTCAGTTTGTCTTCGTCAGACAATTCGTCCATACCCAGAATGGCGATAATGTCGCGCAATTCTTTGTATTTTTGCAGAGTAGACTGTACACCGCGCGCTACGTCGTAGTGCTCTTGACCCAATACCATCGGATCCAATTGGCGTGAAGTAGAGTCAAGCGGGTCAACTGCCGGGTAAATACCCAAAGATGCAATATCACGGCTCAATACGACGGTGGCGTCCAAGTGGGCGAAAGTTGTCGCTGGAGACGGGTCAGTCAAGTCATCCGCAGGTACATATACGGCTTGGATGGAAGTAATGGAACCGGTTTGGGTAGAAGTAATACGCTCTTGCAAACGACCCATTTCTTCAGCCAATGTCGGTTGGTAACCCACTGCAGAAGGCATACGGCCCAACAGTGCAGATACTTCGGTACCGGCCAGAGTGTAACGGTAGATGTTGTCAACGAAGAACAATACGTCACGACCTTTACCGTTTTCGTCTTTTTCGTCACGGAAGTATTCAGCCATAGTCAAACCAGTCAAAGCAACGCGCAGACGGTTGCCTGGAGGTTCGTTCATTTGGCCATACACCATGGCTACTTTATCCAATACGTTGGAATCTTTCATCTCGTGGTAGAAGTCGTTACCTTCACGGGTACGTTCACCCACACCTGCGAACACGGACAGACCGCTGTGCGCTTTGGCGATGTTGTTGATCAATTCCATCATGTTCACGGTTTTGCCCACACCGGCACCACCGAACAGACCTACTTTACCGCCCTTAGCAAACGGACACAGCAAATCGATCACTTTAATACCGGTTTCCAGCAATTCGGTAGTTGAAGACAACTCGTCGAATTTCGGAGCAGTTTGGTGAATGGCACGGCTCTTGTCGGTATCGATCGGACCTGCTTCATCAACAGGTGTACCCAATACGTCGACAATACGACCCAATGTACCTTTACCTACCGGCACAGTGATTGGCGCACCAGTATTGCTTACAGACATACCGCGTTTCAGGCCGTCTGAACTACCCATTGCAATAGTACGGACAACGCCGTCACCCAGAAGCTGTTGAACTTCCAGAGTCAGACCGTTCTCGTCCAATTTTAGGGCATCGTAAACATGCGGGATAGCGTCGCGTGGGAATTCCACGTCAACCACCGCACCAATAACTTGTACGATTTTGCCTTGGCTCATTATCGTATCCTAATTTCCTGTTCAGGCTTCAGACGGCATTAAACTGCCGCCGCACCTGCTACAATTTCTGACAATTCTGTGGTAATCGCGGCTTGACGCGATTTGTTGTACACCAAGCGCAATTCTTTGATAGCATTGCCTGCGTTGTCGGTTGCGGCTTTCATCGCTACCATACGCGCGGCTTGTTCAGATGCCATGTTGTCACTCAATGCCTGATAAACCACAGACTCTAAATAGCGGCGAACCAAATATTCCAATACGGCGATAGGACTCGGCTCGTAGAGGTATTCCCAAGTAAATGAAGAATGACCTGTTCCATCGTCAATAACGTTTTCACCGATAGGTAGCAAAACTTCCATACGCGGCTCTTGGCGCATTGTATTGACAAAACGTGAGTAAACCATATGGATACGGTCTAATTCATGTTTCTCATAACGTTGGAAGATTTCGGTCAAAGGGCCAAGCAACGCTTCCATTTTCGGGGTATCGCCCAAATTGGTTGCACTGGCAATAACATTCAAACCGATACTTTGGCATGCAGCCAAACCTTTACTACCCAGGCACACGACTTCGACTTCGATGCCTTGTTCCTGATACTCTTGAACTTGCGCCAAAAACTTTTTCAGTACGTTTGCGTTCAAGCCGCCGCACAAACCTTTATCCGAGGTAATCAAAATGAAACCGGCACGACGCACTTCGCGGTGTGGCTCCAACAATTTGATACCATGATCGGTATTGGTCTGTGCAAGATGGCTCATCACTGTACGCACTTTTTCGGCGTACGGACGCGCTAAGCGCATCCGGTCTTGAGTCTTCCGCATTTTAGAGGTCGACACCATTTGCATCGCTTTAGTGATCTTTTGGGTATTTTGAACACTACGGATTTTGGTGAGAATCTCTTTTCCGACTGCCATTTCAGACTCCTTTCATCTCAATACTTATGCTTGGTAAGCGTAAGAAGATTTGAAAGATTTCATGGCTTCGGTCAATGCTTTTTCGCTTTCGTCAGACATTGCGCCTGATGCATTAATCGCTTCCAGAACCTCAGGATGTTGCGTACGTACGAAACTCAGGAATTCTGCTTCGAAAGCCAAGGCTTTGGATACCGGAACATCTGCGTAAGAACCGTTGTTGATCGCCCACAAAGTCAATGCCATTTCGGCAGTGTTCAATGTGCTGAATTGTTTTTGTTTCATCAATTCAGTAACCACTTCACCGTGTTGCAGCTGTTTTCGTGTTGCTTCGTCCAAATCGGAAGCAAATTGCGAGAACGCCGCCAATTCACGGTACTGTGCCAACGCCAAACGAATACCGCCACCCAGTTTTTTGATGACTTTGGTTTGTGCTGCACCACCTACGCGCGATACGGAAATACCGGCATTGATTGCAGGACGGATACCGGCGTTGAACAAGTCGGTTTCCAAGAAGATTTGGCCGTCTGTAATCGAAATTACGTTGGTTGGTACGAATGCTGATACGTCACCGGCTTGGGTTTCAATAATTGGCAACGCAGTCAGAGAACCGGTTTTGCCTTTTACTTCGCCATTGGTCAGTTTTTCAACTTCGTTTTCGCTGACGCGGGCCGCACGTTCCAACAGACGGGAGTGCAGGTAGAATACGTCGCCGGGATATGCTTCACGGCCAGGAGGACGGCGCAACAGCAGAGAAATTTGGCGGTATGCAACGGCTTGTTTAGACAAGTCATCGTATACGATCAACGCATCTTCACCACGGTCACGGAAGAATTCACCCATGGTACAACCGGAGTAAGGAGCGATATATTGCAGTGCAGCGGCTTCAGAAGCAGTTGCAGCAACCACGATGGTATGCTCCATCGCGCCATGCTCTTCCAATTTGCGTACTACGTTGGCAATAGAAGATGCTTTTTGACCGATAGCCACATAGATACAGATAACGCCTGTACCTTTTTGGTTAACGATGGCATCCAGTGCTACGGCAGTTTTACCGGTTTGACGGTCACCAATAATCAGCTCACGTTGGCCACGACCAACCGGAACCATAGAGTCAATGGCTTTCAGGCCGGTTTGCATTGGTTGGTCAACCGATTTACGCGCAATCACACCTGGTGCAATTTTCTCAATTGGAGCAGTCAATGTTGTATTGATTGGGCCTTTACCATCGATAGGACGACCCAATGCATCAACCACGCGGCCAACCAGTTCGCGACCGATTGGCACTTCCAAAATACGGCCGGTACAGGTAACTGTATCGCCTTCTTTAATGTGTTCGTACTCACCCAACACTACGGCACCGACGGAGTCACGCTCCAAGTTCATGGCCAGACCGAAAGTGTTACCGGGGAATTCGAGCATCTCACCTTGCATCGCGTCTGACAAGCCATGAATGCGCACAATGCCGTCTGTAACAGAAACAACGGTACCACGGGTACGCACTTCTGCATTGACGGACAGATTTTCGATTTTGGCTTTAATCAAATCGCTAATTTCAGCAGGATTAAGCTGCATGAAAACTCTCCTAATTTGTCATAGTCGCATACAAAGCATTCAGTTTGCCTTGTACGGACAAATCCAAGACCTGATCACCCACTTCTACTTTGATGCCGCCGATTAATTCAGGGGCAACTTTAGCTACCACATCCAATTTGCTATTGAAGCGTTTTGTCAGGATATCGGTAACATCGGCCAGCTGCTGAGAACTGAGTTCATACGCGCTGTAAATTACTGCCGATTTCGTATTGTTGTGTATCAAGGTCAAATCTTGATATTGGGCATAAATTTCCGGCAATACCAGCAAACGCTTTTGCTCGGCCAAAACGGTAATGAAATTTGCCAATTCGACATTTTTGATACCGACAAGACCTTTGAGCGTTTCTGCTTTTTCGGAAGCTCCCGTTTCCGGTTGCTCGATGAGAGCAATAACTTTCTCATCTTGAACAACCGCTGCGAGTTCTTTCAGTTCGCCCAACCAAGACTCAATTTGGTTTTTTTCCTGAGCCAGACTAAACAATGCTTTCGCATAAGGTCTGGCAATCGTTGCGAACTCTGCCATAAGATTACAGCTCCTGTTTTAAGGCACTGAGCAAATCTGCATGTTTGGAAGCATCAACTTCTTTACGCAAGATAGACTCCGCACCTTTAACAGCCAGTGTAGCAACCTGTTCACGCAACACTTCGCGCGCACGGTTAACTTCTTGCTCCACGTCAGCTTTTGCTTGGGCTGCAATGCGTGCTGCTTCATGAGAAGCTTGCTCTTTGGCTTCTTCTACAATTTTTGCAGCACGTTTTTCGGCGTTGGCAACCATTTCGGTTACCTGATTACGCCCTTCGGCCATAAGTTCTGCAACTTTTTTCTCTGCCTGCTCAAAATCGCTCTTACCGCGCTCGGCAGCAGCCAAGCCCTCGGCGATTTTTGCGGCACGCTCATCCAATGCTTTGGCAATCGGAGGCCATACGAATTTCATCGTAAACCAAACCAAGCCAAAGAAAACCAGGATTTGCGCAAATAAGGTTGCATTAATATTCACGTTACTTAACCTTCGTATCTGGGTTAATCAAACAGACCATAAGCCTGTATCTGAACGGATCACTCCGTCTTGATTACGCAGCACCAAACGGGTTAACGAAGGCGAACAACAGGGCAATAGCCACACCGATCAAGAAGGCCGCATCAATCAGACCAGCGATCAAGAACAGTTTGGTTTGCAGAGGACCGATCAGCTCAGGTTGACGAGCAGAAGATTCCAAGTATTTAGAACCAACCATTGCGATACCGATAGAGGCACCCAATGCACCCAAGGCAACGATCAAACCACATGCGATAGCAATCAAACCCATTTTTAAACTCCTTAAGATAGTAAAGGTTAAACTACAAAAACAAACTACGAAAAAACTACTTGATTAGTGTGCATCATGCGCTTGTCCGATATATACGAACGCCAACGCCATGAAAATAAATGCCTGCAAGGTGATAACCAAAATGTGGAAAATCGCCCAAGCCAAACCGGCAATCAGGTGGAATACAAATAAAATTGGATCCAAAGTTTCGATACTACCGGTTGACGCCCATGCGCCACCCAACAAAGCGATCAACAGGAACACCAGCTCACCGGCATACATATTACCAAACAACCGCATACCGTGGGATACGGTTTTGGACAAAAACTCTACCAAGTTCAGCAGGAAGTTGGCCGGAGCGAGTATCGGGCCAAAAGGTGCGCTGAACAATTCGTGAATCCAACCGCCAAAGCCTTTGATTTTGATATTGTAATAAATACATACCAACAATACGCCAATTGCCAAAGCCAAAGTTGTATTCAAGTCAGCAGTCGGTACAACGCGCAACAGTGCATGATGATTACCGGTAATGCCTTGCCATGCCATCGGCAGCAAATCAACCGGCAACATATCCATGGCGTTCATCAGGAAAATCCAGACAAACAGGGTCAAACCCAAAGGAGCAACGGCTTTACGCGATTGTTCGTTATGGATAATGCTCTTACACATGTTATCCACGAATTCGAACAGAATTTCAACAGCCGCCTGAAAACGACCGGGCACGCCAGCAGTTGCTTTTTGGGCACCGCGCCACAAAAGAAAGCTGCCGATTACGCCTAACAGAACAGCAAAAAAGATTGCATCAAGGTTAATGAACGAAAAATCAGCGATGTTTTTCAGTCCTTGACCCTGAGTAACATCCGACATACTGGTCAAGCTTTGCAAGTGGTGCTTGATGTAGTCGGCAGCGGTCATAGTTTCACCTGCCATAGTGTTTCACTCTCAACAATACTAAAAAAACCAAATGACTGACGCCAAGAAACGCCAATAAAAATGGGTAAAATACCAGTGATCGATGCCATATCGCAAAAACGACCGACATAGATACCAGCGACAGCACTACTTTTAAAACCTCTCCGCCGATAAACATCGAACTTTGCAGATCGGGATTTCGTCGGGAAAACTTTAAAAGTAAAACTGCAAACAGGGTAGGCAAAATGTACGAAAATCCTCCCGCCAAAGCAGAGAGGAAGCCGGGCAATCCGGAAAATAATGCACAAACAACTGAAATTATTAACAATACAATCACTTGCAATGGGACTATCTGATTCATTGTACTCCACACCCCAAAAACGCAAGGTAAATTAATATAATCAAGAAGTTTGTTAACGTCAAGCAATATGTTAATCTTTGTGAACCTTTCACAGATAAATGATTAACACATATAAAACAAATCTTTGCAGAAACGGAGTTTAACACAAATTACATGTTGCTACACAGATTTTACAGAAGATTTTGATTTGTATTGTAAACATCTGTACGATCAGTCCTTTTCTCAAAAATTCAGGCCGTCTGAAAAACTTTTTTCAGACGGCCTGTTTATAAAACCGTTAAAACTCTTGATTAATGCCTAACTGTTTCAGCAGGTATTCAAATGTTTCCGGCGTATCAAAATGCAGTACAATTTTGCCTTTTTTCTGATTGCTGGTTTTGACTTCGGCATTGACACCCAAACGCTCGGTCAGGGCATCATTAATACGGCGGATATCCGGGCTGATGGTTTTGGCTGCTTCAGGCTTGGCTTTTTGATGTGCCAACTGGCTGCGGCGTTCTACTTCGCGTACCGACCAGCCGTTTTTGACGGCTTTTTGCGCCAACTCCAATTGGTCAACCACATGCAAGGTCAGCAACGCGCGGGCATGACCCATTTCCAGACGGCGTTGGTAAAGCATTTCCTGAACCGGCTCAGGCAGGCTCAACAGGCGCAGGCTGTTGGAGATGGCACTACGGCTTTTACCGACGGCTTTTGCGATGGTTTCGTGAGTCAGGCCGAATTCGTCGGCAAGGCGTTTCAAACCTTGCGCTTCTTCAATCGGATTGAGATTTTCACGTTGCAGGTTTTCAATCAAACCCATGGCCAACGCGGTTTCGTCGCTGATAGTTTTGATGACGACGGGAATTTCGGTCAAACCGGCCAACTGAGAAGCGCGCCAACGGCGTTCGCCGGCAATCAATTCATATTGAGACAGACCACGTTCGCGTACGATAACCGGCTGGATAATGCCTTGCGCTTTAATGGAGTCAGCCAGTTCCTGCAAGGCTTCGTCATCCATTTGCACACGCGCCTGATAGCGGCCGGGCTGAATATCGGCGATGGCAACCGTTGTCAGGCGGTCGCTACTGCTGCTGTCCACTGCATTGGAAATCAGCGAATCCAAACCGCGTCCCAATCCACCTTTTGCTTTTGCCATATTGTTTTCCCTTTCAGACGGCCTCATTGTTGAAATGACGTATTCTATCGGATATTGCCGCTTGACGACAATTTGAATCACTATGATTTGGCTATTGCCATTTATTTACGGAGCGAAACCGCAAACACGCCCCTTAAAGCATTACTCAAGCGGATTTCTTCCGCGTTTTCCAACATTGCGCGCGTGATGTGGGTTTCCTTGATTGTATCCACACCTAAATATAGCTGCGGCTGCTTCAATACCGCTTGGCGCATTACTCCGTTCAAAATATCCAAATCCAAAGACGGCGTGAGCCATTGTCCTTGATATTTGACAAACACATTGCTTCTTCCACCCTCTAACAACAGACCGTCTGAATTGAAAAACAGGCTGTCAAATGCACCCTGCCCTTCTGCCGTTTTCCATGCTTGGTCAAAAATTTCACGGCGCGTGGTTTTGAAGCGGCGCAGATAATCGCGTTGACTTAATGTGTGCTCACTCAAGATGACGTATTGCTGCCCATCCAATTCAGAAACAGCCGCATGGCTCAATGCAAGGCCGTCTGAAAACAAAGCTGCTTTAACTCTAAATAACCCACTTGGCAACGCATCTATATAGTGTTGAATTTGCTCTGCCGCATTTTGAGGCCAAAGCAGGTTGAGCGCTTGTGCCGAAATTTTCAGACGGCCTAAATGCAAATCGAGCAAACGGCATTGTTTGTCTTGCACGCGCATGGTTTCAAAAATACTGAAATCAGGCCGCAAGTCATTGAGAAAACGCGCCTTCCAACCGCACTCACGATATTCGGCTTCAGGATCGCTATCAATCACAATCCCCGAACCCACACCATAAACACCTTGATAAAGGCCGTCTGAAACCGGCTTCAGGGATAATGTGCGAATCACGACATTGAACACACCTTCAAACCCCAAACCCGTATCGCACGGATGCAAAAAGCCGATGCTGCCTGTGTATAAACCACGCGGTTCGGATTCAAGAGACTCAATAATCTGCATACTCATGCGTTTGGGCGCACCAGTAATACTGCCGCACGGGAAGGCTGCACGGAAAATATCAGAAACCGAAACATCAGGCAGCGCCTGCGCCTCGATGGCACTGGTCATCTGCCAAACGCTGCCGAAACGGGAAACTTTAAACGGTTCAGGCACGCGTACTTTGCCCGTTTGCGCGATTTTGCCGAGGTCGTTGCGCAACAAATCGACAATCATCACATTTTCGGCGCGGTTTTTCGGATCGTTTTGCAATTCAACGGCGCGGCGTTCATCTTGTCCGTCATGAAGAATCGGCGCAGTGCCTTTCATCGGCTCGGTTTTGATCAGGCCGTCTGAATCGATTTTGAGGAAAAGTTCGGGAGAGAAACACAAAGTCCACGCCTCCTGCCCTGCCCCGTCAGGCAGACAAGACAAAACGGCATACGGCACAGGCTGACGCAAACGGCGGTAAAGCTGGATCGGATTGCCGTAAGTTTGCAGGTGTAGACGCGCGGTGTAATTGATTTGATAGGTATCGCCGCGGCGGATGGCTTCGTGGATTTGGCGGATATGCTCGAGATAATCGGCTTCAGATACAGAGAATCGGGGAGTGGAGATGCCTGCCTCAAGGCCGTCTGAATGATTGGTCAGCCAGCTTTCGGCATCGATTTCGGAACAATCGGCAAACCAGTGCAAACACAAATTGCCACTGCGCGCGGATGAAATATCCATCAGTGGCAATCCGAATTCGTAGTCTGCAAACAACACTGCATGCAGACCTTTTTTCCAACCTGCCTGCAAAACATCATCCAACGACGCCAGTTCGTTATGATGAAAAAGGCAGCTTTCTACATGATTTTGATAGAGTTTTGCTCGGCCGCTTACCGCATCGTCGAACAGGGCGAAATAAGGCATGATGTATGATACAAATAGGCTGATTATACGCTGTTTTTACAAAAATTATCAAACAAACCGGAAAAAATCGCTTATGTGTAATTTTATGTAGGCTAACACAGCATAAAGAGGTAAAATCAAGTCATACCACACCATATCATTTAAAACTTAATCGATAAGGAGACTTTATGGCAGACCACCAATTAGAACCGTTCGAGAATGTTGAACTGGGCGAGAAACAAGACCAGCTGCAAGTATTCGAAAAGGCTGTTTTGGAACACGAAGGACGCGGCACTGACGAAGATTCCAGCAGCGCACCGCTTCCTGCCAACTACCCGTACAAACAACGTATGCGCCGCTCTGTTTACGAAAAAGAAAAACAGAAGCTGCAAATTGAATTGTTGAAAGTACAAAGCTGGGTTAAAGATTCCGGTCAGCGTATCGTCAGCCTGTTTGAAGGCCGCGACGCAGCCGGTAAAGGCGGTACCATCAAACGCTTTATGGAACACCTGAATCCGCGTGGCGCGCGCGTGGTTGCTTTGGAGAAACCAACCACTACCGAACGCGGCCAATGGTATTTCCAACGCTACATCCAAAACCTACCAACCGCAGGCGAAATGGTATTCTTCGACCGCTCATGGTACAACCGTGCAGGTGTAGAACGCGTAATGGGCTTCTGCGAACCTAACGAATACCTGCTCTTCATGCGCCAAACCCCTGAATTGGAACGTATGCTTGTTGCCAGCGGCATCCATCTGTTCAAATTCTGGTTCTCCGTATCCCGTGAAGAACAACTCCGTCGCTTCATCTCCCGTCGTGACGACCCACTGAAACACTGGAAACTATCCCCTGTGGATATCCAGTCGCTCGACCGCTGGGACGACTACACCGAAGCCAAAAACGCCATGTTCTTCCACACCCACACCGGCGACGCGCCTTGGGTCATCATCCGTTCCGATGACAAAAAACGTGCACGTTTGAACTGTATCCGCTACTTCCTGCATCAGCTGGACTATCCGGGCAAAGACGTGAAAGCCATCGGCAAAGTGGACGAGAAAATCGTTTTGGTTCCTGATACACGTTACAAAGACAAAACTGTCGATCTCGGACACGATTAATTTGTAACATTACCAAAGGCCGTCTGAAATTTCATCTTTCAGACGACCTTTTCTTAATCCTCGCGATTCCAGTACGTTTTTTGTGCGAATACCAATTTATTGTCAGTGAATTTCACACTGTCAAAATTCAATGCCCAAACATCGCTTTTCATCACTCTGGCAGCAGGATGCGCTTTGTAATACAAAGACTGCGCCGCTTTCAAATCCGCTTCATTCTCAATCAAAGTGGCAGTCGCCGCAAACTGAATGCCGCTGATTTTTGCGATGCTGTCAGGTTGTCCGGCAATGGTACCGGCTACTTTGGCAGAACGACTCATCATTCCGCCATGCTTCGTTTTCAAAGATGTCAGCACAATCAATCGGGCATTCACCTCATCAAACACATAAAAACAGCAAGCTGCCCAAACTTCGCCCTCTTCCGCAGCAGCAATACTGACGACATGATGATTGCTCAAAAACTTCACTATATTGACAGGAATCGTTTGCATGGTTTTTATCTTCCTTCGCAGTAGACGAAATTATGCTCAGGCCGTCTGAAACATCAGCCCTGCCAGCGCGGCACATCGTTTTGAATGATGCCGAACAAGTCCAAAGCATGAGAGACGCTGTGTGTAATCATATCTTCGATGGATTCGGGCTTCTGATATAAAGCCGGAACGGGAGGAAACACGATACCGCCCATCTCTGTCACGCGGCGCATATTTTCAATGTGCGCCAAGTTTAACGGTGCTTCACGCACCATCAATACCAACTTGCGCCGCTCTTTCAACGTTACATCCGCCGCACGGCTGAGCAAATTATCGGCAAATCCATGAGCAACCGAAGCCAAGGTTTTCATTGAACACGGCGCAATCAACATTCCATCCGTCAAAAACGATCCGCTGGCAATACTTGCCCCGACATTACGGACGGAATGCACGACATCTGCCAAAGCATAAACGTCTTCTTTGGTGTAATCCGTTTCCAAAGCGCGGGTCATCTCCGCCCCTTGCGAAACCACCAAATGTGTTTCTACCTGATGCTCACGCAAAAGCTGTAAAGCCTTCACGCCATACTGAAAACCGCTGGCACCGCTGATGCCGACAACCAAACGCTTCATTGTATTTCCCTGTCTCGGCCTAAAGATAAATGAAAGGCAGATTCTCAAGACGAAAAAATAACCGCTAAAAAGCGGTTAGATTTTCTAATGTGGTGCCGACAGCGAGATTTGAACTCGCACAGCCTACGGCCACTACCCCCTCAAGATAGCGTGTCTACCAATTCCACCATGTCGGCATAAATCAAATTGTCTTACTGCTGCTGAGGATTCGGAGCAACAGGAGTTGTATTGTTTTGTGCAGGCGTTGCAGGCTTAGGAGCTTGCTGGGTCTGCTTCACATCGCTGAAGTCTAAACCGTGCTTACTGGAGTGGGTGTGAATATACACCATCGCCATGCAGGTCGCAAAGAAAAATGTTGCGGCAATGGCAGTCGAGCGGCTGAGGAAGTTGGCATTACCGGCAGAACCGAATACGCCTTGCGCGCTACCGCTGCCGGAACCGAACGTTGCGCCGGCATCCGCGCCTTTACCGTGTTGCAGCAATACTAACACGATTACGGCTAAAGCGGAAATAATATTAATGATCCAGATAAGGGTTTTAAAGGCTTCCATATGTTTTCTACGAGGCTTGTGCTGCGTTGATGATGGCGGTAAAGGAGTCATATGATAATGACGCGCCACCAACCAATGCGCCGTCTACATGAGGTACTGCGAAGATGTCGGCTGCGTTATCCGCTTTCACACTTCCGCCGTAAAGAACGCGGATTTTAACATCGCTTCCGCACAAAGACAAGATTTCTTTGTAGATAAATGCGTGCATATCGGCGATTTGTTCGACGGTGGCGACTTTGCCTGTACCGATCGCCCAAACCGGCTCGTAGGCAACGGCGATGTTTTTGGTGTTCAAACCTTGCAGGATGGAAAGCTGGTGGGCAATGACTTCGTGTTCTTTACCGGCTTCGCGTTCTTCCAAGCTTTCGCCGACGCACAACAATGGAATCAGGCCGACGTTGAGGACGTTTTCCATTTTGCGGCGTTGGATTTCGTTTTTCTCGCCGAAATAAAGGCTGCGCTCGGAGTGGCCGATGAGAACGATGTCTGTACCGATGTCGGCAAGCATTTCGGCGGACACTTCGCCGGTGTACGCGCCGTTATTCGGGAAACGGCTCACGTCTTGCGCACAGGTCAAGATGCGGTTGTTCAAAACAATCTGCATGGCGTTGTGCAGTTGCAACAGATAAACGGTCGGAGCGGCCAGGCCGATTAACACGCGTTCTGCGGTTGGCATGACACGGAAGCGGTGCATAAGCGCATTGTTGTTTTGGAGTCGGCCGTTCATTTTCCAGTTGCCGATAACCCATTTTTGGTCCCACATTCCGATTTGGTGATACATCTTTATTGCTCCGTGTGTTGGTTGTTGCTTGCTTGTAGCGTCGTGTAATGTGAAAGTTTAGTGGATATATGTGCGCTTGGCAATTATTAACGGGCCTCCGGGGCCGTCTGAAAGATGGCACACTCTCCGACAAGGATTTATAATGTATGCTTCGATAAAATTAAGAATTGAACGGAGCACAAATATGGACTTTGAAAAAGCGCGTTTCAATATGGTTGAACAGCAGATTCGTCCGTGGGATGTCTTGGACTTCGACATTTTGGATGCTTTGGAGGAGATCGGGCGCGAACATTTTGTCGGCAAGGCTTTTCAAGGTTTGGCCTATGCGGATATGGAGCTGCCGCTGACCAACGGCCATAAGATGTTGGAACCCAAAGTCGTTGCCCGCCTAGCTCAAGGCTTGAAACTGAAAAAAGACGAAACCGTCTTAGAAATCGGTACAGGTTCAGGCTATGCAACCGCCCTGCTGTCCAAACTGGCCGGCAAAGTCGTCACCGACGACATCGATGTTGAGCAGCAGCAACGCGCCAAAAAAGTTTTGGACGAATTGGGCTTTACCAACGTCGATTATGTGCAAAACAACGGCCTGACCGAAGCATCGCAAGGCGCTCCTTTTGATGCGATTTATGTGGGCGGCGCAGTAGACAGCGTACCTGAAATTCTGAAAGAGCAACTGAAAGACGGCGGCCGTATGGTGGTCATCGTCGGCCGCAAACCGGTACAACGCGCGCTTTTGCTGACGCGCAACGGCAATGAGTTTTCCGAAAAGGTATTGTTCGACACCGTCGTGGCACACTTGGAAGACAAATCGGCCAATCCGTTCGGCGATTTCGATTTTTAAACAACAGGCCGTCTGAAAGTTCAGACGGCCTCATACTTTTATACCCGACCCTATGACCGACATTATCCAACTCTCGCCCACCGAATTGAAACAATGGCAGGACGAAGGCCGCGCATTTCATCTGCTCGACGTCCGCACCGATGAAGAACGCGCCATCTGCACCCTGCCCGCTGCCATTCATATCCCGATGAACCTCATCCCCCTGCGCCAAAACGAGCTGCCCGACGACGATTTGCCCATCGTCATTTACTGCCACCACGGCATCCGCAGCCTGCACACGGCAATATATTTGGAAGACGCCGGATTTGAAAACCTCTACAACCTGCAGGGCGGTATTGATGCTTGGGCAATGCAGGTTGACAGCAAAATGATGCGGTATTGAATCGGTTTTATCAATAAAAGGCCGTCTGAAACTGGATTTCAGACGGCCTTTGCAATTATTTCACAAACCTTGCATCTGCCATAAACGGCCGTGTAGCGGCTGGTTTGGCGGAATAGAAGCGGGAGAACGTGCTGTCGATTTTGGTCTGTATCGGCTTACCGTCCAATGTTGCCGATGCTTCCAATTTCACACCACCGCCACTGGTTTCGCCCAATTTCATATTTGGCAACGTCAGTTTGGCAATATTGAGTTTCACATTTTCCACTTTGGTATCGGGGGACATCAGCTGTTTGCCGACGGGGCGGATTTTTTCACCCTCATCATGAGGCGCGGCACCACCGTTATCGTCAACCACGCCGATATTAATCAATCTGGCAGACGCCAAATCCATCTTGCCGTTTTTGACCGGAATACCGACAAACAGTTTTACGCCACGATGAATGAACGTATTGTCCCGCCACTGAGTTTGGCCCTCTTTCGGCGGTTTGGTTTCTGCCGCCACCGAATAAGTGCGGCCCATAATCATCAATTTATAACCTGGAATTTTTTTCGAACCGAATCCATCGGTAATGTCTTCGACCAGTTGCGGCGCAGTCAGGGTTTCGTTTGCCAAAATACGGGCTGAAGTTTCTGCCAAATGGGCAGGCTTGCCGTCTATGGTCAATGCCTGTTCATGGCCGAAATCAGACGCAAATGCAGGCACGGCGGCCAGCGCGGCGGCCAATGCTAGAATACGGATAGTTTTCATTGCAGACTCCTGATAAAAATGTAATTGGGTTGATTACCCGATAAAATCCGGGCAATATTGATTGGAGTCGATATTTTTATATAAATGATACAGATTATCAAGAATATTTGTATTTTAAAATAAAAAAGGCCGTCTGAAATCCAGTTTCAGACGGCCTTTTAATCTACTTACAACCTTCTATCAGTCTTTGAAGCGTTTGAATACCAATGTGCCGTTGGTACCGCCAAAGCCGAAGGAATTGGAGATGGCAACGTCGATTTTCGCATCGCGTGCTTCGTTGGCGCAGTAGTCCAAATCGCAACCGGCTTCAACGTCTTGTTCAAAGATGTTGATGGTCGGTGGAGATTTTTGCTCGTGTACTGCCAACACGCTGTACAACGCTTCCACGCCGCCGGCCGCGCCGAGCAAGTGGCCGGTCATAGATTTGGTAGAGTTAACAATGACTTTGCGCGCATGATCGCCCAAAGCGCGTTTGAGGGCTTTGGTTTCGTTGGCATCGCCCAGCGGAGTGGACGTACCGTGTGCGTTGACGTAATCCACGTCTTCAGGATTCAGGCCGGCATCTTTCAGCGCACGAGTAACCGCCAATGCAGGGCCTTCTTCGTTAGGCGCGGTAATGTGGTAGGCATCTGAGCTCATACCGAAGCCGACGATTTCGGCGTAAATTTTCGCACCGCGTTTTTTCGCGTGTTCCAATTCTTCCAACACCAGCACGCCAGCGCCTTCGCCGATAACGAAACCGTCACGGCCTTTGTCCCACGGACGGGAAGCGGTAGCAGGGTCATCGTTTCGGGTGGAAAGTGCCTTCATGGCAGCAAAACCGCCAACGCCCAAAGTGCTGATTGCGCCTTCCGCACCACCGGCAATCATCACATCCGCGTCGCCGTATTTAATCAGTCGTGCAGAATCACCGATGGAGTGTGCACCGGTCGTACAGGCAGAAACCATGCCGTAGCTTGGGCCGCGGTAGCCTTTAAGGATGGTAACATGGCCGGAAATCAGGTTAATCAGCGAGCCTGGGATAAAGAAAGGATTGATTTTGCGCGCGCCGCCTTCGATAACGGCTTTACCGGTCGCTTCAATGCTCGGCAGGCCGCCGATACCGGAACCGATGTTGACACCGACGCGGTCTTTGTCGAGGGTTTCCAAATCGTCCAAGCCTGAATCATTGATGGCTTGCAGGGCGGCGGCGATACCGTAGTGGATGAACACGTCCATGCGGCGCGCTTCTTTTGCGCTGATGTATTGGCCGATGTCGAAATCGCGCACTTCGCCGGCGATTTGGCTGTTGATGTCGGATGTGTCAAAGCGGGTAATCCGTCCGATGCCGCTTTTGCCTGCGAGCAGATTGCTCCATGCGGTGGCGACGTCGTTGCCGACCGGTGATACTTGGCCAAGACCTGTGATGACTACTCTTCTCTGACTCATGATAATCTCGCTGTTGGTTGTCGGGATTTTCGCGGCAGCCTTGCTCTTTTTCTTCGTGAAAACAGGCAAAACTCATGCCGTCTGAAATTTCAGGGGTTTAATAATAAGGTAAAAGCCTCTATTGCGATGGCGCAGCAGAGGCTGGATGTTTGGTGCGACCGATTAGCCTTGGTGGGCGTTGATGTAGTCGATAGCCAATTGTACGGTAGTGATTTTTTCAGCGTCTTCGTCAGGGATTTCGCAGCCGAAAGCTTCTTCCAAAGCCATCACCAGTTCTACGGTGTCCAGAGAGTCAGCACCCAAATCGTCTTGGAAAGAAGATTCGTTTTTCACTTCGGCTTCGTTTACGCCCAGTTGTTCAGCAACAATTTTTTTAACTTGTTGTTCGATGTTTGACATGTCAGTCGTTCCTTTTCGCCTTGCGGCAGGTTGTTTAAGGGAAATAATTCGTCGGTATTGTACCGAATTCGGATAGAGTTTTCCATCTAATCCTGCATTTTAGCACAGATTATTCAGTAAAAACCTGTTGTTGTGCATATTAGCATAGCCTGATTTTAACCTACAAGCGGGAATTTGTTTTGTTACGTATTAACATTATTAAAAAAAGGGGCTGTACTAGATTAGCAGATATGTTACCCTCGAAATATGAAGATAACACACTGCAAATTAAAGAAAAAAAGTACAGAAAGAACTGCTTCGTTTTTTTGTACTCGAAGTTACCGCCCGTTCCGCTGCCGATATTTTGGGCATTCAGCCCAACTCCGCTATTCTGTTCTACTGCAAAATTCGTATGGTTATCCGCCATTATCTGGCCTTGGTTGCCGATGAGGTTTTTGAGGGCCCTGTCGAGTTGGACGAAAGCTATTTCGGCGGACGGCGTAAAGGCAGACGTGGTCGCGGTGCGGCAGGAAAAGTGGTTGTCTTCGGCATTCTGAAACGCAACGGACGGGTCTCTACCGTTGTGGTGGATAATGCCAAGTCTGAAACGTTACTCCCTGTCATTAAAAAGAAAATCATGCCGGACAGCATTGTTTACACGGATAGCCTGAGCAGCTACGACAAGTTGGACGTGAGCGGTTTTATCCATTACCGCATCAACCATTCCAAGGAATTTGCCGACCGTCAGAACCACATTAACGGCATTGAGAACTTTTGGAATCAGGCAAAACGCGTCTTGCGCAAATACAACGGAATCGATCGCAAATCTTTCCCGCTGTTCTTGAAAGAATGCGAATTTCGATTTAATTTCGGCATACCGTCTCAACAGCTTAAAATCCTGCAAAAATGGTGTGGAATTTAGGGCTAATCTAGTACAGCCCCTTAAAAAATTTTGATGGCGGTTGCTGCTGAAAAAGTAGGAATTGGATTTGAGAGAAGGTTTTTGCATATGCTGGTTTCGTGAAGGCCTACGCAGGATCAGCGTTGTCAGCGTTTTCATGTGTATGCTAACCTTCTGCAAGGTATCTGCTTAATCATATTTGAAATCAGTATTAAAGCATAATTATCAGTATCCGAAATTCCAGTTAATTAAATATTCAGAGACAATCGTTAAGATTGATTTAAGGATGAAAATGCAAGACCAAGAAAACATTAAAAACCAAGAAGAACAAGAAAATCAGCCAAAAGAAGACAATGGTGCCATGACCAAGTTGCAAGATGTGTTCAATCTTGCGCATGACCAGGCCCATCCCGATAAAATTGATGCCGTCATCCGCGCCAATACTCGGGTGTCCGGAACCAATATGTGGGTATTGATGTTTGCCATTGCCGTGGCGAGTATCGGTCTGAATGTAAACAGCACGGCGGTAGTGATCGGCGCGATGTTGATTTCGCCGTTGATGGGGCCGATTGTCGGTATGGGTTACGGTTTGGCGGTAGGGGATACTGCGCTGATCCGTCAAGCCGTGCGCAATATTATTATATTCGTCGTCATCAGCTTGATTACCGCTACGTTGTATTTCCTGTTAACCCCGCTTAAAGAGGCGCAAAGCGAGCTTTTGGCGCGTACTCAGCCGACCCTTTGGGATGTGTTGATTGCCTTCTTCGGCGGTAGTGCGGGTATTGTGGCGCTGACTCGAAAAGAAGGAGGCAATGCCATACCGGGTGTGGCGATTGCTACCGCATTGATGCCGCCCCTGTGTACTGCGGGCTACGGACTGGCACATGGCAACTGGCACTACTTTCTCGGTGCTTCATATCTTTTTGCCATCAACTGCGTGTTCATCGCTTTTTCGACCTTGTTGTTTTCCAAGCTGCTCAAGCTGCCGCGCAGGGGGTTGGTAACGGAATCCAAACGCCGGTTGCAAAGCATCATTATTACTGCCGTCGTGTTGGCTGTGATGATTCCGAGCGGCTATATGGCATCAGGACTGGTGCGTCAGGAGATCTTCAACACCAGAGCCAATGCCGCCATTGCCACTGCGCAGCAACAGGAAGGTTTTTTCGTGCTGCGTAAGATGTTGAACCACAGAGAAAATAAAGTCGGTCTGATTGTCAATGGAACGGGCAATGCCGAGAAAATTTCCGCCTTGCTGGTGAAAAGCCTTAACGCGTCGGGGGTGAAAGAGCCGAAGGTCAACGTGGTCTATGCGGGAGGGAACGATGCTAAAATCGAAGAATTGCTGGCAAGCCGAAACAACCCGGTTCAGCAGCAAAATGAGCTGAAAGAGCAGCAGGCCTATATCGATACCATACTGGCAGGCAAAGCCTCCGATATCGACGATGCAGCGGTACTCAAGGAATTAAAAGCCCAATATCCGGAAGCGGAAAAAATCGTTGTCGGACGCGGCTTGGCTTGGGATAAAGCGCAAACAACGCCTGTTTCCGAACAGTCTGAAAGCCAAAAAAACGCAGAACCGAAGACAGATACATATGACGATATCGTCGTTGTCTCTCTCGAATTGGAGCAGCCATTGCCTGCCAAAGATCACGAGCGGATACAGGCGTGGTTAAGCCAGCGTTATGAGGGTAAGGTCGTGCGCATATTATTAACGCACAAGTCTCAGACAGATAAACCGTCTAATGAATAATCGCCTTCAGACTTTATCCATTTCCGAGAAATCATTGATTGTTCCTAGTACACCAAATCCGCCTCAAACACGCCTCTCAAGGCGTTGGAGAGGCAGATTTTTTCTGCGCGTTCGAGCATGTCGTGGGTGATGTGCGTTTCGATGATGGTGTCCGCGCCCAAGTAGGTTTGCAGCTGCTGCAACACGGCTTGGCGCATGATGCCGTTGAGGATATCCAAATCCAGAGACGGGGTAAGACGGGTGTTTTTGTGCATGTTCATGTTTCAGTATTCTCCTGGAAATACTGTAAACAACGCTACTAGTTTCTACAGCATCGAGTTGATAACGTTCTCCCACACCGGCAAGGTTTTCTGCGCCAAGGACGAGTTTGAGTTTCTCAAAGTCGATTTGGTCTTTGCAAAAGACTTCGGGAAAGATTTGTTTGAGTTTTAATATATTGTTTTGTTTGAAATTATTTTCTAAATCGTGTATAATTTCTCGGCTCGGTTGCCATAATTGCGTCTTCCATCAATGATTACTTACAAAGTGTCCATTTTATCGGGATATGTTGAAAGTTAAAAGAAAAGAAGGCCGTCTGGGAAACTTTAATATTCGTTTTTCAGACGGCCTTCTTTTCACTTGCCGAAACAAGAGTATTTTGTTTCTCAACTTTACAAAACGGTCAGTCCTGTTGCTTGCTTCTACCCTAAAAACTCTTTCAAAAACAGCAAGACACAGGCAAGTTCGTCGGCGGATTCGCGTTGCGTGCCGTTGCCGGTATGGCCGCCGCCGTCCGGGGCGTAGAGCCACGATTGCGGCGAGGTTTCGCGCAGTTTGGCATAGAACTTGAGCGCGTGGGCGGGATGGACGCGGTCGTCGCTGAGGCTGGTGGTAATGAGCGCTGGCGGATAATTGATGCCGTCTGAAAGATTGTGATACGGTGACAATTCGCCCAGCCAGCGTTTGCAGACTTCGTATTTCTGCGGATTGCCGTATTCGTCCGTCCAGCTTGAACCGGCGGATAGAAGCGGATAGCGGATCATGTCGGTCAGCGGCACTTCACACACCAGCGCGCCGATGCTTTGCGGCTCGCGCACGAAGGCGGCGGCGGTAATCAGGCCGCCGTTGCTGCCGCCCTGCAAACCGATGTGTTTGGGCGAACTCATGCCGCGTTCGGACAAATCGCGCACGACTGCCAATAAATCATCAACGCTTTTGTGTTTGCTGATTCCCTGCGCCGCCTGATGCCAGCGCGGGCCAAATTCGCCGCCGCCGCGGATGTTTGCCAACACAAAGGCATTGCCCTCTTCCAGCCAATATTTGCCAACGCTACCCAGATAATGCGGCAATTCGGGAATGCCGAAACCACCATAGGCATAAACCAAAGTCGGCGTGTCGGGCGTGGCGTTTTTGCCGACGTGGAAATAAGGAATGCGCTCGCCGTCGGCCGAAGTCGTCCAAAACTGCTGTACGTTAATGCCGTCTGAATCAAACTGCTGCGGCTGACGGCGCATGACGGTCAGTTCCATCACGTTCAAATCCAGCGCAAACAGCGTCAGCGGCGTGGTGAAATCGCTGGCGGCAAGGTAAACCACGTCGCCGCCCCACGGCTGGTCGGTTATTTCCAACGCACCCGAAGGCAGGCGCGGCAGTTCGACTTCCTGCCATTTGCCGTCGGTAAAGCGCCATGCTTTCAGACGGCCTTGTACGTTCTCCAGCAGGCTCGCCACGACAAAACGCTTGGTCGTTTCCACGCTTTCCAATGCCTGCGTTTCATCGGGCGCAAACAAAAGCTGCGCCGCGCCTAATTCGCCGCGGTTTAATTTTACTGCCACCAATGCGCCGCTCGGATAGCTTTGGTTCGCGCGGTTCCAGTCCTTGCGCAGCGTCAGCAAAAGATGTCCCGCCAGATAGCCGACTACGTCGCAATCGTTGGGCAGGTTTAACGGTTTCGCCTCGCCTTCGGCTGAGACCTGCAAATAGGTTTTGGTGTAAAAACCGTCCGACGCTTCAATCAAATCAATCGGCGAACCCTGCGGATCGAGATAACGCCACGCGTTCACCATCATGCCGTCTTCGGCAATTTGATACACCGGCAGGCTTTCCTCGAAACTCTTACCACGCTCCACCAGCCACACTTCGCGCGGATAACCCGATTCGGTCAACTGGCGTTCGTCCCAAGCCGGACACACCCATACGCTGTTTTCATCGCGCCACGACACATGGTTTTTACCTGCCGGAAAGTGAAAACCGCCTTCTACCAACTCCCCTGCTTCCAAATCCACTTCCAGCGTGTACGCCGTATCGCCGCCCGATTTGCTCAGTGTTAACAACGCGCGGTTGGGCTTTTCCACCAAGTGCGACACGCCGCCCAAATACACATCGTCGCCGAGCAACTCGTCGAAATCCGCCACCGAAAACAGGATTTTCCACTCAGGATAGCCAGAACGGTAAGTCGCCGCCGTACATACGCGGTACACACCCTTCGGATATTCTGCGTCCTGATGGAAATGGTACATCCGCGCGCGGTGTTCCTGACAAAACGGAATCTGCCGCGTGTCCTGCAACTGCGCCAAAATGCCGTCGGACAATGCGCGCGCTTTGTCGTTTTCTAAAAAACGCGCACGCGTTTCGGCATGCGCCGCGGCGGCAAAATCTTGCGTTTCGGGAGATTCGAGGTTTTCAAAATGGAGATAGGAATCGGGGTAAGATTTCATAGGAAAAGGCCGTCTGAAAGATTGGGAAACGGAATTATAACGGCAAAATCAAAAAAGGCCGTCTGAAACCTGCATTTCAGACGGCCTAAGACATTATTCAATTTAACGTCCGTATATTTTCCACAAACCTTCCTGCAAACCAAACGCAGGCTCGCCGTCTTGCGGCTGGGTGCGGACGTAGCTGCCGTCAGGCTGCATCAGCCAAGCCTGGGTATTGTCTTCCAAGGCCATTTCCAAACCTTCGCAGATCACGCGTTCTTTGAGTTCGGGCGTGGTAATCGGCGTGGCGACTTCAATGCGGCGGAAAAAGTTGCGACCCATCCAGTCGGCGCTGGAGATAAAGGTATCGTCTGCACCATTGTTATGGAAGCAATACACGCGCGAGTGTTCGAGTTGGCGGCCGATAATGGAGCGGACACGGATGTTTTCGGACAAGCCTTTTACACCCGGGCGCAAAGTACACATACCGCGCACAATCAGGTCGATTTGCACGCCTGCCGCGCTGGCTTGATACAGCGCATCAATCACGCTCGGCTCAATGAGGGAGTTCATCTTGGCGGTAATCCGCGCCGGTTTGCCTGCTTTGGCGTGTTCGGTTTCCTGCTTGATGCGGTCGATGACCATTTTGTGCAGGGTAAACGGGCTTTGATAGAGCTTGTTCAGACGGCCCGGCTTGCCCAAGCCTGTGATTTCCATAAACAAAGTGTTCACATCGGCAGTGATTTGTTCATCGGCGGTAATGATGCCGAAGTCGGTGTAGATGCGCGATGTGCCTTGGTGGTAGTTGCCGGTACCGAGGTGGGCATAACGCTTGAGCACGCCGTCTTCGCGACGGATAACCAAAGCCATTTTGGCATGGACTTTGTAGCCGAATACGCCGTACACGACGTGCGCGCCCGCCTCTTCCAGCTGCTTCGCCCAGTTGACGTTGTTGGCTTCGTCAAAACGCGCCATCAGTTCGACCACGACGGTAACTTGCTTGCCCGCCAGTGCGGCCTTCATCAATGCGCGCACAAGCTCGGAATTGCTGCCGGTGCGGTAGATGGTCATTTTGACGGCCAATACATCCGGATCGGCCGCTGCCTCGCGTATCATTTGGACAACCGGATCGAAAGACTGATACGGGTGGTGCAGCAAGATCGGTGACTGTTTGACCAGTTTGAATACGGAGCCGTTTTTGCGCAAGGCTTTCAGACGGCCTGCATTGCGCGGCGGAAACTTCAAATCCGGCCTGTCCACCAAATCGGGAACGGCATTGAGGCGCACCAAATTGACCGGCCCTTTGACCTGATACAGCTCGGCAGAAGTCAGCTTGAACTGGGCAAGCAAGAAGTCGTGAATATGCGCCGGACAAGTGTCCGCCACTTCCAAGCGCACGCCGTCGCCGTATTCGCGGTCGTGCAACTCGTTTTGAATCGCGGCACGCAGGTTTTTCAAATCTTCTTCATCAACCGTCAAATCGCTGTCGCGCGTGAGACGGAACTGATGGCAGTCTTTAACCTTCATGCCGGGAAAGAGTTTGCCGACATGGGCGTGCAAAATAGACGATAAGAACACAAAGCCTGCATCGCCACCGCAAATTTCAGACGGCATGGGGACGACACGCGGCAAAATGCGCGGCGCCTGCACAATCGCCATTCCGGACGGACGGCCGAACGCATCCGTGCCTTCGAGTTCGACGGCAAAGTTGAGCGATTTGTTTAACGGGCGCGGGAACGGGTGTGACGGATCAAGGCCGATAGGCGTGAGAATGGGCAAAAGCTCGTTGTCGAAATAGTTTTCGATCCATTTTTTCTGCGCAGCCGTCCATTTGTGGCGGCGATAGAAATGAATGCCGGCACGGCTGAGTGCAGGCTGCAATACTTTGTTAAACAGATCGTACTGCTCGCGAATCAAGGCCTGCGCATCTTTCGCCACCGCTTCGATGGTTTCGGCCGCTGTTTTGCCGTTGTCGAGCAGCTGATGCGGGCGCAATTTGTTTTCGCGTTTCAACCACGCCATACGCACTTCAAAAAATTCGTCCAAATTGGAAGACACGATGCACAGGAAACGCAAACGCTCCAACAAAGGAACTTTCGTATCCTGCGCCTGAGCCAGCACACGACGGTTAAACGCCAACAGGCTAAGTTCTCGGCAGAGAATGCGGTTTTGCTCGGGCATGGTTCACTCCTGAAACATCGGTCATTAAGACTATCAAGTATAACGTTTTGCCGCCGTTCCGTCAGGTTTCAGACGGCCTTAGCAGACAACCTTATCTCTATTTGAGGCAAGACAAAGGGTTATCCGTTTTTTTCTATGCCGAAACAGCGGTTTTTGCTATAATGCGCAGTTTAATGCAACCGCAATACCACTGCTAAAGGATAAGAAAATGGGCTTTTTGCAAGGCAAAAAAATTCTGATTACCGGCATGATCTCCGAGCGTTCCATCGCTTACGGCATCGCCAAAGCCTGCCGCGAACAAGGCGCGGAATTGGCATTTACTTATGTTGTCGACAAACTGGAAGAGCGCGTCCGTAAAATGGCGGCCGAACTCGGCTCCGAACTCGTGTTCCGCTGCGACGTTGCCAGCGACGACGAAATCAACCAAGTTTTCGTTGACTTGGGCAAACACTGGGACGGCTTGGACGGCCTCGTTCACTCCATCGGCTTCGCCCCTAAAGAAGCTTTGAGCGGCGACTTCCTCGACAGCATCAGCCGCGAAGCGTTCAACACCGCTCACGAAATCTCCGCATACAGCCTGCCTGCACTGGCAAAAGCCGCCCGTCCGATGATGCAGGGCCGCAACGCCGCAATCGTTGCCCTGAGCTACTTGGGCGCCGTTCGTGCCATTCCTAACTACAATGTTATGGGCATGGCCAAAGCCAGCCTCGAAGCCGGCATCCGCTTCACTGCCGCCTGCCTGGGCAAAGAAGGCATCCGCTGCAACGGCATCTCCGCAGGCCCGATCAAAACCCTGGCCGCTTCCGGCATCGCCGATTTAAGCAAACTCTTGGGTCACGTCGCTTCCCACAACCCATTGGGTCGTAACGTTACCACCGAAGAAGTTGGCAACACAGCCGCCTTCCTACTGTCCGACCTCGCTTCCGGCATTACCGGCGAGATTACCTACGTTGACGGCGGTTACAGCATCAATGCGCTGAACGACGAAGAGAACTAAACAGTTTTCACGCCAAACGCACTTTCATGATGAAAGTGCGTTTTTTATGGCCGTTACATTATGGCTTGAATAACTGCATAACCAAAAAGGCCGTCTGAAAGTCAAATACGGATACGAAACATTACCTTTACAGACTTTCAATGATTATGTTTTCAACATTATTATATTATCATTCTACCTCAATTTGAAATTCCGATAGAGCATTGATTCTAAAGATAACATTCATGTTATCTGATACTTAGCCACGGATAAAAAGTGGTGCAAAAAAGTAACAAAAAAAATTCAGACGGCCTGTTTTTCATACAAAAGGCATAGAAGCCGGACATTTTTAGCATGAAATACAAAATTTAACATTATTGAAATTTTCTTAACTAATAAAGCGTTAAGATGCCTGCCGATTAATTGAATCACATCTGATTTTGACTCAAACACATACAGGAGATTAATTATGTCAATCGCTTCAGAATTTAAAGAATTTATTATGCGTGGCAACGTTGTCGACCTCGCAGTCGGTATGGTTGTCGGTACAGCATTCAGCGGCATCGTCAAATCATTGGTTGACGATATAATCATGCCTCCTATCGGTCTGCTGATCGGCGGCGTTGATTTCTCCAACCTGTTCATCACCCTGAAAAACGGCGCACAAGCCGCTCCTGCTGAAGGTTACGCCAACCTGGCAGCCGCTCAAGCAGCCGGTGCCGTTACCCTGAACATCGGTCTGTTCATCAACACTGTGATCAGCTTCCTGATCGTTGCCGCTGCCATCTTCTGCGTGGTTAAAGCCATCAACTCTGTGAAAAAAACCGAAGCTCCTGCTGAAGAAGCACCGGCAGAGCCTAGCGAAGAAGTTCTGTTGTTGCGCGAAATCCGTGACTCTCTGAACAAAAAATAATCACAATACCTAAACATACACACACAAACCAAGGCCGTCTGAAACCATTTCAGACGGCCTTTTCTAACTCCATCGCTCTGACATAGTTGGCTGTTTAAGAAAAACTACAAGCAGCTATCCTTCATTTATTTATAGAAACCTTGCTTACGACCTCATTATTTTTACCCAATAGATAAAGGAAATTATCATTTACCTCTAATTTACCAAGGTAAACGCCATAATCCATTTCATGAGCAGGACAGGTTTTAATCAAATGACGAATACTCTTGTCTTTATTTTCAATATTCCAAAACAAGTCAACTTTATCGATCTGATGTTCCACTTGAATGGAAAAAGTGGTGGATTGAATCTTCTTCTTTTTCCATACCCAACTATTTTCATAATGGTTTCTCTCTATTTCATTCACTACATCCCCAAGTAAGCAGAATGGAATAGAAAGCTTATGAAATACACGGTTTGCCCCTTCGACTAAGGCAGCCAAGAGCATCTTTTTCTTATCAACAGGATCTAAAGCTTCATAGGTACAAAAATCAAATGGAACCTGAACAGTATAGACACCAAGTAAGTTTATGATACAAGGATTGCAGACCTTATCCATGCATTCTATGATGATTTTCCAACAATCCTTAGTTGGAACAGGCTTGAAGAGTCGCTCCAACATAGATGTCATACACTTCGATTCATATACAAACGCTTTTCTACGGCATTTCCAATTTTGATTGTAGTCCTCTATCCTGGCCTCCTCGTATCTTAATGAAGCTGAGTCCATCAACTCCTCGATCCTTTGGCGATTTTCCACATAAGGTCTATCTAATTCAAAATATCTTAACTTCATATTCATACTTCCATGATCTTATTTTTTATACAGGACCAACCCTATGTAAAGGCTAAGTCTTTCAAGGTAGCAATGATTCTGACCTTTAAATATCGATAACTCCAACTTCTTGATGCTTCATACTTCTCACTCTCCTCAAAAGAAATTTCCTTTTCTTAACTATTCCCTATAGTCGTAGCACTTCTCCTGTAAAAAAGCCCGATGCGTTCAACATCGGGCTTTTAACTGGAAAACCAATCTTAGTCTTTGCGTGTTTCCACCAAAATCATTTCGACTGCTGTGTCTTCCACTTCTACTTTAGGCACATCCGAACGGCGTGTTTTAGCAACCGGTTCAGGTTGTGGCTGCGCGGCAAAAGCGGCAACGGCTTGCGGATCGGTTTCAACGAAGATCAAATCGCCCAAGCTCTCAGGCACAACGATTGCGACAGGCGCTGCTTCAGCTACGGCTTCAGTTTGTGTGACAACAGTTTCGGCTGGTGCTTCAACCGATGCAACAGTAGCCGTTGCATTTGGAGACAATACCGCAGCAATGGCTTCTTTGACATTGCTGACTGCAGAAGCAAGCAGGGCTTGTTCGGCATCAGCGCCTTCAGTTTGCGCGACGGCAGGCTCGTCTTCGCTTTCAATCGCAAATACGAATGGTTCTGCGCTGGTAACTTCAGGCTCGGATACCACAATCACCAGCGGCTCGGCTTGGTCGCTTTCAGAAGACAATCTCGCATTCGCAGCTTCAACCGTTTCGTTCAAACCTAAAACATGCGCTACGGCAAAGAGGACTTTGTCGGCAGTATCGGTAATGTTCAGGTATTGCTCGATTTTTGCCGAAGACGGAATATTGCGTTTTTTGCTGTTTGAACGGCGGTCGTTGCGGTTGTTACGCTGACGGTTGTTGCGCTCGCGTCCTTGACGGCCGTTGTTTTTCACACCCTCTTCGCTGCGGGCGTTGTCGTCCGCTTCGACTTGCGCCTGTTCGCCATCGGCTTGAACGTTCACGTCCTCAACACGGTTTTCCGCAGGTTGATGACGGTTGCGCTCGTTGCGACTGTTGTTGCGGCGGCGTTTATTGCCGTTTTGTTCCGCTTGGTTTTCAGACGGCATCTCAGCCAGTGCAGCCACTTCCTGAACGTTTACGTCTTCAACCACTTCCTCAACACGATTGCGCTCGTTGTTGCGATCATCGCGGCGGTTGTTACGGTTGCGGTTGCGGCGGGTGTCTTTACGCTCGTCGTTGCGGCTTTCGTTTGATTTGTTTTCTTCAAACTTACTGTCGACAGCTTCGGCATTCACTTCGCGCACTTCGACTTTGCTGCCGTCGTTTTTGTTGTTGCGGCGTGGATTTTGACGGCGGCTGTTTGAACGGCGGTTACTGTTTTGGCTGCGGTTGTTTGTAGTGCGTTTTTCGGCAGGCTCTTGAGCAACTGCGACAGGTGCAGGCTCGCCGCCGAAAATGCGTTTCAACCAAGCTTTGAAGCTGTCCCACCAAGAGGCTTTTTTCTCAGGGGCGACAGTCGGTGCAGGCTGGGTATGGCGTACGCCTTTGACAGCCGGCTCAGGACGGGAAGCTTTGGCTTTTTCGCTGCCGAAAGGTTTGGCGGATTCGTCTTCTTCCGGCTCGGCAACGCGTTTGTAGCTCGGTTCGCCGTCTTCTTCTACGTCATCAATGCGGATGCGGTTGATTTCGTAGTGCGGATTTTCCAAGTGGATGTTTGGAATCAGGACGACGTTCACATCCAAGCGCTCTTCCATCGCAAACAGCTCGGCGCGTTTTTCGTTCAACAGGAAGGTGGCGACATCGACAGGCACTTGTGCATGTACTTCGCCGGTGTTGTCTTTCATCGCTTCTTCTTGAATGATGCGCAAAACGTGCAGGGCGGTGGATTCGATACCGCGGATGACACCGGTACCGGCACAGCGCGGACACGCAACATGGCTGCTTTCGCCCAGAGCCGGTTTCAAACGTTGACGGCTCAATTCCAAAAGGCCGAAACGCGAAAGTTTGCCCATTTGCACGCGTGCGCGGTCTTTTTTGAGCGCGTCGCGCAGGACGTTTTCAACATCGCGTTGGTGTTTCGGATTTTCCATATCGATGAAGTCGATGACGACCAAACCGCCCAAGTCGCGCAGGCGCATTTGACGGGCGACCTCTTCGGCGGCTTCCATATTGGTTTTGAACGCGGTGTCTTCAATGTCAGAGCCGCGTGTGGCACGCGCAGAGTTGACGTCGATGGAAACCAGGGCTTCGGTATGGTCGATCACAATCGCGCCGCCGGAAGGCAGGCTGACGCTGCGTGAGAACGCACTTTCGATTTGGTGTTCGATTTGGAAACGGGAGAACAGCGGCGTGTGGTCTTGATAGAGTTTCAGACGGCCTACATTGCTCGGCATGACGTAGCTCATGAATTCGGCAACTTGGTCGTAAACTTCTTGATTGTCCACCAAAATCTCGCCGATATCGGGACGGAAATAGTCGCGAATCGCACGAATCAGCAGCGAGCTTTCCATAAAGAGCAGGTAAGGGTCATGGTGTGCTTTGCCTGCTTCTTCAATGGCTTGCCAGAGCTGTTTGAGGTAGTTCAAGTCCCATTCCAACTCTTCCGCGCTGCGGCCGATGCCGGCGGTGCGGGCAATAATGCTCATGCCGTTTGGAATGTCGAGTTCGGCCATGGCGGCTTTCAACTCTTGACGCTCTTCGCCTTCGATACGGCGGGATACGCCGCCGCCGCGCGGGTTGTTCGGCATCAATACCAAATAGCGGCCGGCCAGGCTGATAAAGGTGGTCAGCGCCGCGCCTTTGTTGCCGCGCTCGTCTTTTTCGACTTGGACGATAACTTCCATGCCCTCTTTGAGCACATCCTGAATACGCGCCCTGCCGCCTTCGTAGTCGCGGAAATATGAACGCGATACTTCCTTAAACGGCAAAAAGCCGTGGCGGTCGGTTCCGTAATCAACGAAACACGCTTCCAGCGACGGCTCGATGCGGGTAATGATACCTTTGTAGATATTGCCTTTACGCTGTTCTTTGCCCAGCGTTTCGATGTCCAAATCCAAAAGGTTTTGGCCATCGACAATGGCAACGCGCAGCTCTTCGGCCTGCGTTGCGTTGAATAACATTCTTTTCATAGTCACCTCGTGAACAGCGGCCGTTTGATTTGTGAATATCTTTTTCAGACGGCCTGTCTGTCCGGTTGGCACTCTTCAAAGGCGAGATGGGAAAATCCCCGTGTAACCAGTATTTGATTTGAAATCCGCAAGGTTGCATGCTTGAGCTCAAGCCATGTGCGGACGGATTCGGATAAAGAAGGAAATAAAGAACAATGCGGCGGAAAGGTTGATGGTTCCGCTGCCGTCCGAACGCTGATGCTTCGGACAAAATTAAGGCAGCCTACATCTTCTTATTATCGTAGCGCCGGTAATTTCGGACGGTGCTGCGCGGACTGCGTCTTACGCCCGGCCGGACGGCAGGTTCAATTCAAACTTAATTACGGGATTGCGTTTGCCGGCTTTGAACAAACACAAGGAAATGCTTTGCGGAGTGCGTTTTTAATATAAAATCTCGTTTTAACAATAAATCCGTTTCAGACGGCCTGCGATGGCAGGTTCAAGTCCCGAAACGGACGTTTGGGATTATAGAGAAAATGCACGCAATACGCAAAGATTCAGTCAGCCTGATTGCCGTTGCCGAACACGAGGAAGGCCAACGCCTTGATAACTATCTGATAAAAATCCTCAAAGGCGTCCCGAAAAGCCATATCCACCGCATTATCCGCGCCGGCGAAGTGCGGCTGAACAAAAAACGCTGCAAACCCGACAACCGCATTCAGGCAGGCGATACCGTCCGCATTCCGCCGATACGCATCGCCGAAAAACAAAGGCCGTCTGAAAGCCAGGCCGCGCCTGCGCGCGAATTTGACATCGTTTATGAAGACGATGCGCTTTTGGTCATCAACAAACCGTCCGGCGTTGCCGTCCACGGCGGCAGCGGCGTGAGTTTCGGCGTCATCGAACAAATCCGCCGCGCCCGTCCCGAAGCGCGTTATCTCGAACTCGTCCACCGCCTCGACAAAGACACCAGCGGCCTTTTGATGATTGCCAAAAAACGCAGCGCCTTGGTGAAACTGCACGAAGCCATCCGCAACGACCATCCGAAAAAAATCTATCTCGCGCTGGGTGTCGGCAGGCTGCCGAACGACCGCGTCCACGTCAAGCTCCCCCTGTTCAAATACACCGGCGCACAAGGCGAAAAAATGGTGCGCGTCAGCGAAGACGGCCAATCCGCCCACACCATCTTCCGCGTGTTAAACCGTTTTTCAGACGGCCTTTTGCACCAAGTCGGCCTATCCGACCTGACCTTTGTCGAAGCCACACTGAAAACCGGCCGTACCCACCAAATCCGCGTCCACCTGCAATCTCAAGACTGCCCCATTGCCGGCGACGAACGCTACGGCGACTATCAAGCCAACAAACGCCTGCAGAAACTCGGTTTGAAAAGAATGTTCCTGCACGCCTCCGAGCTGCACCTTGCCCATCCGCTGACCGGCGAAAAACTGATCCTGAAAGCCCCCCTGCCGCAAGAATTGGCGCAATTTGTTTTAATGTTGGAAAATCAGGAAAAGGCCGTCTGAAAGGAAACCCATGAAACCCAAACTCATTATTTTCGACTGGGACGGCACACTTGCCGACACCACCAACCCCATCATCCACACCTTTCAGCAAAGCTTTGCCGATTGCGGCCTACCCGTTCCCGAAGTCGACCAAATCCGTCCGCTCATCGGATACAGCCTGTCCGGCATCATTCGCCGCCTTGCCCACAACGTCAGCGAACACGTTCAGGAGACCCTGATTGAGACCTATGCCGCGCACTACCTCAATCCCAACAACCGCAACATGACCCTGTTCCCCGAAGCCCTGCCCTGCCTGCAACGCCTGAAGCAACAAGGATATTGGCTTGCCGTCGCCACCGGCAAAGGCCGAAGCGGCTTAGACAAAGCCATCGCACAAACCGACACCCAAGCCTTTTGGCTGGAAACCGCCTGCACCAGCGAATATCCGTCCAAACCTGCGCCCGATATGGTACTCGCCCTCTGCGACCGACTGGGTGTTGAACCGGAAGAGGCCGTCGTCGTCGGCGACACCACCCACGACCTAGAAATGGCCGCCAACGCCAAAATCCGCGCCATCGCCGTCACCACCGGCGCACACACTGCCAAACAGCTTTCCTCCATGCCCCATGTTGCCATGCTCAACAGCTTGGCCGAATTGCCTGATGTATTGGAAACCTTATAAGCATAAAAGGTTATGCAACATCTATATTAAAGGCCGTCTGAAACCTACTTTCAGACGGCCTTTAATTTGTTTTATCGATCTGAGCGCACCCTGACAAATGTTGCAAATTTCGGCGTTCCCTTTTGCGTAAAACCACGATAACGGTAAGTAATCAGCGCACCGATTTTCGGCGGATGGTCGCGGTCTTTATCCTTAAAACCGCTGCCGATACGAAACTCGCCATATTGGTTTTTGCATCCTACCGCACCCAAACGCCCGACATTGCGCCCTTTGCCCTCATAATGACGCGTTACCGTACATTCATCATCATATTCACTTTTCAGCTTCAACAGCTGCCCATTTCTACCGCTTGCATAACGGGCTTCAGGTTGACGCAGCATCACCCCTTCCCCACCCAGCGCTTCAACTTGTTTCAAAAAATCCAAAGCATGCTGTTTGTCGCGCACCTTGACTTGCGGAATAACCGTAAACCGTGCCGACGGGTGTGATTTCAGCCATTTCGAAGCCGTTTCCAGACGCTGATACAGATTACCCTGCGCCTGTGGCACATCAAAAACATGCAAGCGGATGCCGTCCCAAGTTCCCGAGGCAGAACGCACCGTCGCGGAAATTTGCTCAAACCGCCCTCGTCCGCTGTACAACTCACCATCCATCGGAAACGGCGGAAAACCTGCTGTAAAACCTTTGGGCGGTGTAAACGCATAACCCTGACGACTGACCAGCTGCCTGCCGTCCCAATACGCGCGTACGCCATCCAACTTTTCACTCATGGCCCAACCGGCAATATCTTGATTTTTATATTCCTGCGCCAACAACAAATCTGCACCAAACGCCGCAGAGATGAAAGAAGCCGCAAAAATCGGTATCATGGTTCGCATTACATTATTCATAAGACACTTTTCCAGACTTGCTTTTTATTATATGTGCATAATAACAAAAGACCGTCTGAAACGTAAACAACATTAAATAAGCCTTTCCCAGGAACACCCATGGCACTCCAATTTGAAATCAACGCCGTTACCCCTTTCCGTCAAAACTGCACGCTGATTTGGGATGACGAAACCAAAGAAGCCGTTTTGACCGATGTCGGCGGCGACGTACCCTATTTATTGCAACAAGTCCAAAACAAAGGCCTCAAGCTGACCGCCATTTGGCTGACCCACGGCCATCTTGACCACGCAGGCGGCGTGGTTGAGCTTTTGAAAACCTGCGACGTACCCGTTCTCGGCCCGCACAAAGACGACGAATTCCTGCTCCAAGCCCTTCCGCAAACGACGGCGCAATACGGCTTCCCTGTTTCTCCGTCATTCACGCCGACATGCTGGCTGGAAGAAGGGGAAACGCTCAAGGTCGGCAATCACAGCTTCCAAGTCCTCCACATTCCCGGCCACACTCCCGGCCAAGTCGTTTTTTACAACGCCGAAAATGAACTTTTAGTCGCAGGCGATGTTTTATTTTATGAGACTGTCGGTCGCACAGATTTTCCACGCGGCAATCATGATGATCTCATAAACAATATCTGCGCTAAACTATTAACCCTGCCCGAAACCACGCAAGTTATAGCCGGACACGGCCGTATGACCAGTATCGGGCATGAGAAAAGGTACAATCCGTTTCTGGTTCGCTAATATGAATTTTGTATAAAGCCAACATTTTGGCATACTCAGATTATGCGTATAAAAGAAAACTGGCATACAATTTGCAGGGATAACACCCGAAAGATTAAGTACCTAATCTCCGGCAAATGCCAAAAAGAACTAAAGCACAAAGATAACAAGGTATTACGCAATACAACCTGATTTATCGAAAACCGGACATCTCTAAACCCCAAGCCTTACTCGAAGTGAAATTGTTACAAAGTGACAATAAATGTCAGTCAGGCCGTCTGAACGGCTCTGCCGATTCAGGCGAATACAACGGAGATGAGGCGCAATGCCCTGCCGGAATGTGCCGATGTTCTGTTTGTCAAACCGTCGGGTACATCTTTAAGAAGCACAACATTATTTGGGTAAACCGGCAAACTCGCTGCCGGCACTAACAGGCCGTCTGAAAAGTTCGGCCGGTAAAATCAATAAAAGGATTATCAAATGAAAAAAATCGCAAAAGTAGGTTTCGTCCTGCTGGCTACCGGCCTGCTGGCCGCCTGTGCTACTAAGAGCAAAATCACTCCTGAAGGCACTACAGACGAGCCACGCTTCCCTAAACCTTACTCCCTGACCTTCAACAAAGACCGCGGTACATTCCCGACTTTTGACGAGCTGGATCAAATGCGTCCTGGTCTAACCAAAGACGACATCTACAAAATCCTCGGCCGTCCTCACTACGACGAAGGCATGGTTGGCGTGCGTGAATGGGACTACCTGTTCCACTTCTACACCCCAGGCGTAGGCGTTGACCCTGAAAACACTTCTGGCGTTGAAGGCATCACTACTTGCCAATACAAAGTGATCTACGACAAAGACAAATTTGCACGCAGCTTCTTCTGGAATCCAGTATTCCCTAAAGATGCCGTATGTCCTCCTCCAGCACCTACACCTAAACAAGAGCCTCAAGTGATCATCCGCGAGATCATTAAAGAAGCTCCTAACCGCATCCGTCAATAAGGACAAATTTGAAACGGATCCTATTGGGTATAGCCTTGGCAGCAGGTCTGAATTCTTTGGCCGCTGCCGATGCTGTCAGCGACTATATCCAGCGTAAAAAAGTTGTGGTCAATACAGCTAAGGCGGAGCTTTGCTTTGCCGACGACGGTCAGTGCCATCCGGTACTGATTGGCAAGACCACGCCGAAAGGCAAATTCAATATGACGCCGATGATGACCAGCAAACCGGGTTACGGTGGCGAGGTTATCGGCTTCAAAGAAGAAAATGACTTTCTGTTTGCGTTACACAGGGTATGGACGCTCAAGCCACAGGAAAGACGCATGGAACGCATCGTCTCTCCTCATGTGGCCGACCGCATCATAACCAATGGTTGTATCAACGTACAGAATAATGTGTACGAAAAACTGCGTCAGTATTTCATTTTAGAAGTCATCTGATGTAGGCTTTAGTTTGAATAAAGGCCGTCTGAAAATTTTTCAGACGGCCTTTTCTTTTTATTCGTAAAACCTTTATGACTGGCTATACTGATACAGTCTTGATGGCACGGCAACTTCGTTGAGGCTGCTGATTCAGAAAAAGAAAACTCTATCAACCTAACGCGTAAATCTAAAAGAAAGTCCGCCTAAAAGTTCAGGCAGCCTTTATTGTTTACAAACAAAGAATATGTTAACCTCTTGTTATCGAATAGACTTAATCATTCGTAATATTATTTAACAACACAAAAAGGACTCTATCTTATGAACCGTCGTCAATTTATCGGCAGCGCCGCTGCTGTCTCTCTCACCGCCGCCGCTTCTTTTGCCCGTGCTCACGACCATGCAGGTCATGCACACCACGCCGGTCATGCTGGTCACGCGCATTCTGCACCGCGCGCCTACGAAGCTGCGCGCAAAGCGGCCGCACATTGCGTTGAAGCCGGTCAAATCTGCCTGACTCACTGCATCACTCTGTTGAGCTCCGGTGATACTTCCATGAAAGACTGCGCAACCGGCGTTAACCAAATGTTGGCACTGTGCGGCACCTTGCAAAACCTCGCTGCCCAAAATTCACGCCTGACCCCATCTTTGGCAAAAGTGTGCATCGAAGCCTGCAAACAATGTGCTGCCGCCTGCAAAGAACACGCCGGCCACCACGCTGAATGCAAAGCCTGCTACGAATCTTGCTTGGCTTGCATTAAAGAATGCGAAAAAATTGCCGCTTAAGCACTATTGAAAAAAGGCCGTCTGAAATTCAGACGGCCTTTTATTTTGCTATTTTGTTTACGCTATTCGGCTGCAAGCTCTTGCTCATCCAGCAGTTTTTTCCGAACAATCGCAGGGTTGCCCGCAGCCACGCAATAAGGCGGCACATCTTTGGTAACCACCGAACCTGCACCAATTACCGCGCCTTTACCGATGGTAACGCCGCCCATGATAATCGCACGCCGGCCAATCCAAACATCATCTTCAATCACAATCGGGCTGATATCTGTATAACCTTCGAAGCGGCGGGTTTCAGGGTTGAATTTGTGGTTGGTCGAATAAAACAGGCATTCCGGCCCCATCATCACGTTCTTGCCGAGGGTCAAACCGCGGCAGATTTCGCAATTTACGCCGATACCCGAATTGTCGCCGACTACCGTATCCGGAAAGACGTATCCGCCTTTTTCAATATTGACGTTTTTACCGATGTTTGGAGAAATACACGCAGCCAAAGCAACACGGAATTTTTGCGCAATTCTGCCGAATGGTTTGCAATAAGACGGGGGCAACACTCCTCCCAAAACACGCAAAATGCACGTCAATATCTTTTTCCACATTGATTCCGTCTCCTGTTCGTACAAGCGTAAATATTATTCAGACTATTATTCTTCTTAAAGTTTCACATCTAGAGGAGGTTTTACATCCTCTTTTCAGTTAGATTACAATCTGATCGCATAATATTTGGTTCGATATTCTATTCTAAACTGTTCTCTTCTGTTGCGAAACTACCCTGCATACAAAATATCCTCTTGACGAAACAGCCAAAAATAGCGAAAATTCCACGCTTAACTGAAGTACAGGCAAAACCCCTGTGCCCGCTTAATCGAAAGGAAATCAAATGAAACAAGGTATTCACCCGAACTACCACGAAATCGACGTTACCTGCTCTTGCGGCAACAAATTCGTGACCAAATCTGCAATGGAAAAAGACAGCTTCAACGTTGAGGTTTGCTCTCTGTGCCACCCTTTCTACACCGGTACTCAAAAAATCGTCGACACTACCGGTCGTGTGGACAAATTCAACAACAAATTCGGCAACCTGTTCAAACGCTAATTGTCGCTTTGTCAAAAAGACTGCTTCGTGCAGTCTTTTTTGCATTCAGGCCGTCTGAAATATTTCTGTCAGACGGCCTGAGCTTTTTGTCGTCAACCGAATACCATATCATTCCAAACACCCGATAAAAACGAGCCGTAAGCATTGTTTTACAAAGCCCTCCAGTCCGGCATATCGCGCAAACCCGTCAAACCCTGTACCATTGCTATTCAAATCAACCGTTTTTTGACCTTCCATGCTGACTTACACACCGCCCGATCCGCGCCGCCCCCAAAAAACCCATGAAAAACCATGGCTTCTGCTGCTGATGGCCTTTGCCTGGCTGTGGCCGGGCGTGTTCTCGCATGACTTGTGGAACCCTGCCGAACCCTCCCTCTTTACCGCCTCCGAATCCATGAAAAACGGCGGCAGCCTGTTAATTGCACAAATCTTCGGCCAACCCGATTTCACCATCTCCCCTGCTTTTTTATGGGCGGCAACCGCATTCCAAACCCTGTTTTCACCTTGGGCAGCCGATGCCTATGATGCCGCGCGTTTTGCCGGCGTGGTATTCACCGCCATCGGACTGACCGCCTGCGGTTTTGCCGGTTTCAACTTTCTCGGCAGACACCATGGCCGCAGTGTTGTCTTAATCCTTATCGGCAGCATCGGTTTACTGCCCATCGCCCACTTCCTCAATCCCATGTCGGCCGTCTTTGCTGCATTTGGATTGATTCTGTGCGGCTTCTCACTGGCACGCCGCCGCGTCATTATTGCCATTTTGCTGTTGTGCGGCGGCTGGGTTTTACTCTCCCTCTCCTCAGGCTATCTGCTGACCGCAGCCATGATTTTTTTGGCACTTGCCCTGTCGTTCCATTCCACTTGGCAAAGCAAACGCTATCTGCTGACTCTGATTGGCACCATCGTCGTTTCCCTGCCCCTGCTGATTCTGTATCCGCTGGTTTTATCCAGAACCCATCCCGAATGGTTTGATATTTGGTTCAACCATTATTCCTTAGGCGTATTCGGCGGTTTCCATCAGATTCAGACGGCCTTCAACCTGCCCTATTATCTGAAAAACCTGCTGTGGTTTGCCCTGCCTGCTTGGCCGCTGGCGGCATGGACGCTCAGCCGCACGCGTATCCACGATAAAAACTGGGGCATTCTGAGCCTGTCGTGGCTGATTATCATGACAGCCCTACTCGCCATCAATCCGCAACGCCTGCAAGACAACCTCGTTTGGCTGTTGCCGCCACTCGCCCTACTCGGCGCGGCACAACTGGACGGCCTGCGTCGCGGTGCAGTGGCATTTATCAACTGGTTCGGCATCATGGCATTCGGTTTCATTGCCGTCTTCCTGTGGCTGGGCTTCTTCGCCATGAACTACGGCTGGCCCGCCAAACTAGCCGAACGCGCCGCCTATTTTAGCCCGTATTACATCCCCGACATCGACCCGATTCCGATGGCCGTCGCCCTGCTGTTTACCCCGTTATGGCTCTGGGCGATTACGCGTAAAAACATCCGCGGCCGCCAAGCCGTAACCAACTGGGCGGCCGGCGTTACCTTGGCTTGGGCTTTACTGATGACCCTGTTTTTACCGTGGCTCAACGCCGCCAAAAGCCATGCGCCGGTGGTTCACCAAATGGAAGCCGCGCTTTCTTCCGAATTGAAACAGCAGCTTTCAGACGGCCTCGAATGTATCAGCATCGACGGCCAAGACCAGCGCACACGAATCGCGTGGACACAATACAGCCATATTAAAACCACGACCAACAACCCGTCCTGCCGCTACCGCCTCATCCGCCAAGCCGCCAACATCGGCGCACCTTCGGGCTGGCAAACCTTGTGGCAAGGCGCAAGACCGCGCAACAAAGCCGAGACTTTCCTATTGCTGGAAAAAACTGCAGCGCAGTAAGCCATACCAGCCTCAAAACTGAATATTCCCACCCCAACAAAGGCCGTCTGAAAGAACTTTTATCCTTTCAGACGGCCTTTGACTCACTTTAACACCGCTTCCCGTACAATGGCCCTTTTCCCTTATCTGCCTAAAAACATGAAACCCAACCGCCTTTTGCCCCTCGTCCTCTTATTGACCGCCCTCTCCGCCCATGCCAAAGATTTCATTATCTACGACCGCATGGACTATGTCGGCAAACCCGACCTGACTGCCGACAAACTCTCCAAAGTGTTCTTGGTTTACGAAAGCGAGCTGGTCAAACCCGATCCGACGGGCAAACGCAAACACGGAGTACTTAACGAAGCGCGTATCCGCGAATTGGCCAAACAATCGCGCCGCGAAGGCTACCGCACCATTTCTACCGACATCGAAAGCTGGTTTGCCGAAAAATACGGCCAGCTGCTGACGCCCGACGAATTGAGAACTGACTTCGCGCGGATGTACCAAATCTTCAGAGAAGAAAACCCGCGCGCCGTCATCAGCAACTACGGCATGCCCTCCGAACACCTGCACGGCATCCGACACTACCGTCCCAACGTTGACAACGAAGCCATCTTGACAAAATGGCGGCAAGTCAGCAAACGCCGTGCGCCCACCGCCGCTATCAGCGACTATGCCAATCCTGTGTTCTACATCACTTCCCCCGATTTGGTGCAATGGGAAAAAGACGTGAAAACCGCCGTTGACGACATCCACCAACGCTTTCCCAACAAAAAAATCATCGGCTACATTTGGCCGCAATATTATTCGGCCACCAACAGCCCTTATTTCAAACAGTTCATCGACCCCGTCCGCTGGCGCAAAATGCTCGAAATCAGCAAAAAATACACCGACGGCGTGATTATTTGGTCGGACAAGCGCGATGAAAACAACCAAATCGTGCGCTGGAATGATCCGCGCATCCAAGCCACGATGAAAGCGACTCAAGCCTTCATCAATGCCAATGCCAAAGAAATCAAGGTAGAAGGTTTGCAGAAATATTAAAAACAAGGCGGGTATGTTTGCCCGCCTCTTTATATACCTACACATCTGTCTGTATGTTTGACACAACACGCTGCAAAACGACCGTGGCACCAACGCTTCTGCATTCTTTCACACGTTTTTACCCGTTATTCCTAAGCGCAGGCCGTCTGAAAATTGCCCGAATATCCAATACCCTTTACAATACCCGTAATTAAAATACATTTTTCGACACCCCTCTTCTGCATGAGTTCCACACCCTTCATCGAAATGAAAGACGTTGCCTTCGCATATGGCGACCGTCCTATTCTGAACAACATCAACTTCAGCATTCCACAAGGAAATTTCGCCGCCGTAATGGGTGGTTCGGGCAGCGGTAAAACCACGCTGATGCGCCTGATTACGGGTCAAATCCGCCCACAATCGGGAAAAGTGTTGATTGAAGGGCGCGATTTGGCCGCATTTTCGGCGCAGGAGCTGTACGAACACCGCCGCCGCATGGGCGTTTTGTTCCAACACGGCGCATTGTTCACCGACTTATCCGTCTTCGACAACATCGCCTTCCCCATGCGCGAGCTGACGGATTTGCCCGAAGCGGTCATCCGCGATTTGGTGGTGCTGAAACTGAATGCAGTCGGTTTGCGCGGTGTTGAAAACCTGATGCCTTCCGAGCTTTCCGGCGGTATGTCGCGTCGCGTCGCCCTCGCGCGTACGATTGCGCTCGACCCTGAAATTATGTTGTATGACGAGCCTTTCACCGGCCTCGACCCGATTTCGCTGGGCGTCATCGCCCACCTCATCAGCCGTGCCAATAAAGCCCTGCGCTCAACCAGCGTGATGGTAACGCATGATATTGAAAGATCATTGGAAATCGTCGATCAAGTCATTTTCCTGGCACACGGCGAAATCATGTTCTCCGGCTCGCCCGAAGAAATGCGCGAACTCGACTCGCCTTGGGTACGCCAGTTTGTCGGCGGTTTGGCAGATGGCCCCGTCGCATACCGCTATCCGGCGCAAACGACTTTAAAACAAGACTTGCTTGGGTAGTTTTCAGACGACCTGTTATCACTCAACCTAAACCTTAAAGGCTCATTATGAACGGCAAAGTTAAATGGTTTTCTGAAAGTAAAGGATACGGATATATCGTTTCTGAAGAAGGAAAAGAATACTATTTCACAGTAAAACATATTCAAGGGGCAGAGTTGCCACATAACGGCGATGCCGTTACTTTTGAAGCACGTACAAGCAAACGAGGACCGGTTGCAGGTACTGTCGTTATTACTGAAAAAGCATCGGAAAAAAGAGCGGCTAAGAAACAAGCTAAACGTGACGAAAACGATCCAAGGGTAAATTGCTACACTTGCAACAAAAAAATGACTCCACGGATTATTATGCGTAAAGGCAGTATTAGCCATTCTATTTGTCCCTACTGTGGCAGTGTCTATAAAAATTTTAGCAATTGCTTTATTGCTACAGCAGTTTATGGAGACTCATTCGCCGAAGAAGTTATTGCCTTACGCCGCTTCCGTGATGAAACTCTTTTAACCAATACTTTAGGTAAGGTTTTGGTAAAGGCATATTATAAAGTTTCACCACCTATTGCGGAAAAACTAAAAAATATGCCTAAAACATCAGCCTGTGTTCGCAAATGCCTAAATAAATTAGCGGCATATTATGGTGGTAAAATCTAAACTCCTCTCCACCTTTCAAACAATCTAAAACTTAATCAATCAAGGCCGTCTGAAAACCATTTAACCAATCAACTGAAACCTATGAATTTTATCCGTTCCGTCGGGGCAAAAACCCTCGGCTTCATCCAATCGCTGGGCAGCATTACGCTGTTTTTCCTGCACATCCTGACCAAATCAGGTACGGCGTTTGCCCGCCCGCGCCTGAGCATCCGCCAGGTTTACTTTGCAGGCGTGTTGTCTGTCCTGATTGTTGTTGTGTCCGGCCTGTTTGTCGGTATGGTATTGGGCTTGCAAGGCTATACGCAGCTGGCAAAATTCAAATCCGCCGATATTTTGGGTTATATGGTTGCCGCTTCCCTGTTGCGCGAATTGGGTCCTGTATTAGCTGCCATTCTGTTTGCCAGCAGCGCGGGCGGTGCCATGACCAGCGAAATCGGCTTGATGAAAACTACCGAGCAGCTTGAAGCAATGAACGTGATGGCGGTCGACCCCGTGGCACGCGTGGTTGCGCCGCGCTTTTGGGCGGGCGTGTTTTCCATGCCTTTGCTGGCTTCGATTTTCAACGTTGCCGGTATTTACGGCGCGTATTTGGTCGGCGTCGAATGGCTGGGTTTGGACGGCGGTATTTTCTGGTCGCAAATGCAAAACAACATTACCTTCCATTACGACGTACTCAACGGCTTAATCAAATCCTCCGCTTTCGGCGTAGCCGTTACGTTAATCGCCGTACATCAGGGCTTCCACTGCGTACCAACTTCCGAAGGTATTTTGCGCGCCAGTACACGCACAGTAGTGTCTTCCGCCCTGACCATCCTCGCTGTCGACTTTATGTTGACCGCATGGATGTTTACCGACTAAAGGCCGTCTGAAACGGCACTTAAAAAGAATGAAACAAGGACAATAGCACATGAAAAAAAATGCTTTGGAATTTTGGGTAGGACTGTTTGTCTTACTGGGCGCGGCCGCTATCGGCTTTCTCGCCTTCCGCGCCGCCGGCGGACAATCGTTCGGCAAATCATCACAAACCTACACCGTCTATGCCGATTTCAGCGACATCGGCGGCTTGAAAACCAACGCGCCGGTCAAATCCGCAGGCGTACTGGTGGGCCGTGTTGCCTCCATTCAGCTTGACCCTAAATCCTATCAGGCAAAAGTCGCCCTCAATCTGGACAGCCAATATCAGTTCAGCAGCGACGTTTCCGCACAAATCCTGACTTCAGGCCTGTTGGGCGAACAATACATCGGCCTGCAACAAGGTGGAGATACCGATTCTTTGGCAGCAGGCGACACCATTACCGTCACCAGCTCCGCCATAGTTTTGGAAAACCTTATCGGCAAATTCATGACCAGCTTTGCCGAAAAAAATGCAGACAGTGAATCTGCCGGTCAAAACAAACAATAAACACATATCAACCCAATATTCAGGACACTCCCATGAAAAAAACTTCCTTCATCAGCGCATTGAGCATCGGTGTATTGAGCATCAGCATGGCATTTGCCTCTCCTGCCGACGCAGTCAACCAAGTCCGTGAAAACTCCGTTCAAGTGCTGAAAATCCTCAACAGCGGCGACGCCAACACTGCACGCCAAAAAGCCGAGGCTTACGCCATCCCTTACTTCGACTTCCAACGCATGACCGCTTTAGCCGTCGGCAACCCATGGCGTACTGCAACTGACGCACAAAAACAAGCGTTGACCAAAGAGTTCCAAACCCTGCTGATCCGCACCTACTCCGGCACCATGCTGAAATTCAAAAACGCCAAGGTCAACATCAAAGACAACCCTGTCGTAAACAAAGGCGGTAAAGAAATCGTTGTCCGCGCCGAAATCAACGTTTCCGGCCAAAAACCGGTCAACATGGACTTCACCACCTACCAAAGCGGCAGCAGATACCGCGCATACAATGTCGCAGTAGAAGGCGCAAGCTTGGTTACCGTATACCGCAACCAATTCGGCGAAACCATCAAAGCCAAAGGCATCGACGGCCTGATTGCCGACTTGAAAGCCAAAAACGGCGGTAAATAATCCACCCCCGCACCATGCCGCCTGATGTTCAGACGGCATGGTGCCTTACATCATAAAGACACCATGCAAACAGAAATCCGCAACGGCACGCTCTACATCAGCGGCGACGTTACCGTCAAAACCCTGACTGCCTCCGCCTTTGCGCGCTACGAACAACAATGCCGTCTGAAAGAAACAGACAGTATAGACTTCAGCCAAGTAGGCAAAGCAGATTCAGCCTGCGTTTCCCTGCTGCTCAACGCTCTGCGCCGGACAGACAAAAAACCGACCATTCAAAACATTCCCGATTCCGTCCGCGCACTGGCCGAACTTTACGAAATCAAAGACTGGTTGCAATCATGAAAAAAACCACCGCTTCACTCTGCCTCCTCATCAGCATAGCCTCCGCTCCCGCACTTGCCGAACGCAATCCAGCCGACCCTTACGAAGGCTACAACCGTACCGTTTCCAAGTTCAACGACAAAGCAGACAAATACGTCCTTTCCCCTGTCGCACGCGGTTATCGCAAAATAACGCCCAAACCGGTGCGTACCGGCGTGATCAACTTCTTCAACAACCTGCGCGATGTCGTCAGCTTCGGCAGCAATGTACTGCGCCTTGACGTCAAACGCGCCAGCGAAGACCTCGTCCGCGTCGGCATCAACACCACCTTCGGCCTTGGCGGTTTAATCGACGTAGCCGGTGCAGGCGGTGTGCCCAGCAATAAAAACACCCTCGGCGATACCTTCGCCTCATGGGGCTGGAAAAACAGCAACTACTTCGTTGTCCCCCTACTCGGCCCGTCTACCGTACGCGATACCGTCGGCAACGCCGTCACCACCGTCTATCCGGTTAAAAATGCCGTCTTCCACACCAGAGCAGGACGCTGGGGCACAATCGGCCTGCAAGCCATCAACACCCGTGAAGAACTGCTCGACCTGACCGACAGCCTCGAAGGTGCAGCCATCGACAAATACAGCTACACACGCGACCTTTACATGAAAGTCCGCACCCAACAAACCGGCGGCACGCTCCCTCAAAGCGAAGACGACAACATCGACATTGATGACTTAGTGGACAGCAATGCCACTTCCGAACCGGTAACAGCCCCTCAAACCGCTCCGGCAGAAATTCCCGATACAGCCAATCCCCAAACCCTGTATCAAACACCATCAGAAAACCTCTGATTGTTCCCAAAAATAAAGGCCGTCTGAAATTCAGACGGCCTTTATCCCCCAAAAGATAGCCAGTCCACCACCTTTGCTATATCATTCAACTATACAGAAACCAAGGAAAACACCATGTACGAAGTCAACCGCAGCGTCTTCCTGCTTATCCCCCTCGATCCATTTTGGAACTGGCTGAAATCCCTGCCCGGCAATCACCTAGACGGCCTGACACTGGAAGACATTCAAGCCGATGCCAATTCCTACCTCGTTCGCCCATGCGAAACTGCCGACGAAGTATGGGACGAAATCGAAGCGCGTTTTGAAGATATTTTTGCTGCCGAATTGGCCGACTGGTGCGAAGACGAAAGCGAATGGCCGGATTTGGATGCCGACATTTTCAACGAATGGTTCGATATCCAACTCTCCACCGTGATTACCGACCTCGAACACGAACCAATCGCACGCGAAGAGTTCCAACCCATCAATCTCAACTGATGAAACTGACCGTCCGCAACTACCACCTTGACGGCTACGGCCACGTCAACAATGCACGCTATCTCGAATTTCTCGAAGAAGCGCGCTGGACGTTTTTTCAAGAGCATGACCTTCTGTCCGAACTCAAAGGCATCATGCTCGTTGTTGCACGCGTTGACATCCGCTATCGCCGCCCGTCGCTTGAAGGCGATGTTTTAACCTTCACAGGCCGTCTGAAAGACATCGGCACACGCCACATCATCCTCAGCCAAACCGCGACCCTGCCCAACGGCAAAGCTGCCATCGAAGCCGAAGTGACCCTTATGCCCGTCAGCAGCGAAAGCGGCCGTAGCATCAGCGTTCCCAAAACCTTAGCACACGTCATTCAAAACCTCGAATCATGAAAAAAATACTCACACTCCTCATCGTTGCCACAATTGGCGCGCTTCTTACCTTCGTCCTTATCCCCAGCAACAAAGCCGCCCCTGATTTCGCCCTGCCCGACCTGCAAGGCAAAACCATTACCAACGCCGATTTAAAAGACAAAGTTACCCTCATTAACTTCTGGTTTCCCTCCTGCCCCGGCTGCGTGAGCGAGATGCCTAAAATCATCAAAACCGCCCAAGATTATCAAGGCAAAAATTTCCAAGTCCTCGGCATTGCCCAGCCCATCGACCCTATTGAGAGCGTCCATCAGTACGTCAAAGAATACGGCCTTCCTTTCACCGTCATGTACGATGCCGACAAAACTGCCGCAAAAGCCTTTGGCACACAGGTTTACCCGACTTCTGTCCTGATCGACAAAAACGGTAACATCCTCAAAACCTACGTTGGCGAACCCAATTTCACCCAACTCTACCAAGAAATCGACCAAGCCCTCGCCCAATAAATCCAAGGCCGTCTGAAACCATATTTCAGACGGCCTAAAACCGAAATATCCTTTATAATAAGCAACATTTTATCCGTTCAGACACCAAGCTCCTCTATCAACAAAGGTCGTCTGAAACAACCGAATACCCATAAGAGAACATCATGAAATTTATCGACGAAGCAAAAATCGAAGTCGCCGCAGGCAAAGGCGGTAATGGCGCAACCAGTTTCCGCCGCGAAAAATTCGTACCCCGAGGCGGCCCTGACGGCGGTGACGGTGGCAAAGGCGGCAGCGTTTGGGCAGAAGCCGATGAAAACACCAACACCCTCGTCGAATACCGCTTCGTCAAACGCTACCAAGCCAAAAACGGCGAAAAAGGCCACGGTTCCGACCGCTACGGCGCAGGTGCGGACGACATCGTCCTCAAAATGCCCGTCGGCACCCTTATCCGCGACCTCGACACCGACGAAATCGTCGCCGACCTCACCTACCACGGCCAGCGCGTCTGCCTCGCCAAGGGCGGCAAAGGCGGCTTGGGCAACATCCACTTCAAATCTTCCGTCAACCGCGCGCCCAAACAATCCACGCCCGGCGAAGAAGGCGAAACCCGTTCCCTGCAACTCGAACTCAAAGTCCTCGCCGATGTCGGCTTATTAGGCATGCCCAACGCCGGTAAATCCACCCTGATTACCGCCGTATCCGCCGCGCGCCCCAAAATCGCCAACTACCCCTTCACCACTCTGCATCCGAATTTAGGCGTCGTGCGCATCGACGAAAACCACAGCTTCGTCATGGCCGACATCCCCGGCCTGATTGAAGGCGCGGCAGAAGGCGCAGGCCTAGGCCACCGCTTCCTCAAACACTTATCGCGCACCGGTCTGCTGCTGCACGTCGTCGATTTAGCGCCCTTCGACGAAACCGTCAACCCCGCCGAAGAAGCTCTTGCTATCATCAACGAGTTGCGCAAATACGACGAAGAACTCTACGGCAAACCGCGCTGGCTGGTGCTGAACAAACTCGATATGCTTGATGAAGAAGAAGCCCAAGCGCGTAGCGCCGCCTTCCTCGAAGCCATCGGCTGGGATTACCCCAAACCCGATGACCGCTTCCAATTCGACATGGAAACCCCGCGCCTCTTCCAAATCAGCGCACTAACCCACCAAGGCACGCAGGAATTGGTACACCAAATCAACCAATACCTAACCGAGAAAAAACGCATCGAAGCCGAAAAAGCAGAAGCGGAACAGGTAGTGGCAAAAGCCGAAATTGCCGAGCAGCAGCCTAAAACGGATACTGGCGTGTTTAAGCCGGAGTAAAAAAATTTCAGACGGCCCTCGGCATCTAAAATTTAACCTATCAAGTTTTACAAAAGGAAAACATCATTATGAAACTTAAATTAGTCTCTTCAAAAGAAGAAATTATTGAAAACTTGATTCGTTTTGCTCTCTATCAATATAGTGAAGATGAGAGTGAGAAAATTTATTTTAAGGAACGTTTGAGAAAAGGCCAAAATCTCGTCTTTGCCTCTTATGGTAGTAACTATATCTTTTGCCCAAGTCGCTTTGTGGGATATAAAAATTGCATTATAAATAATCATCGGGCTGCGATAAATAAAAACGGTTCAGAGACAACTAAACAAATCAGTAGGTTATTAGGAGTCAAAAATACAGAAAATAAAATCGCAGAAAAGGAATATTTGAAACTTTGTAAAAAAATGGGTATTTCTCCAGAAAATAGAAAACGGACATACTGGAAAATCAATTTTCCCGATATATCCTCTAATTTATCTTCTTATAACGGATTTCCTAATGAAGAAGAAATCAAAATTGATGAGGATAAATTTTTAGAGGGCCAAGTCACCCAAGTATGGGTCAATAAATATGAACGAAACAATGATGCTCGAAAAAAATGTGTAGAAGAATATGGCTACACTTGTTCAGTTTGTAATTTTAACTTTGAGAAATTTTATGGTGAATTTGGAAAAAATTTCATTCATGTTCATCATTTAATACCTATTTCAAGCAAAGGTAAAAGTTATGAGCTGAACGCAATTAAAGACTTACGCCCAGTATGCCCAAATTGCCATGCTATGTTACATAAAACCAATCCGCCACAAACTATAGAACAACTCAAACTTTTTATTGAGCAGCAAAAAATCATTGAATCATAAACTTTAAGCGAATCCCATGACCACCATCTACAACACCCTGACCCGCCAAAAAGAACCCTTCACCCCCATCGACCCTAAAAACGTACGTATGTACGTTTGCGGTATGACCGTTTACGACTACTGTCACTTAGGCCATGCCCGTGTGATGGTTGTGTTTGACATGATTGCCCGTTGGTTGCGCGAGTGCGGTTATCCGCTCACTTATGTGCGCAATATTACCGATATCGACGACAAAATCATCGCCCGCGCTGCTGAAAACGGCGAGACCATCGGCGAACTGACCGCGCGTTTCATTCAGGCCATGCATGAAGATGCAGATGCTTTGGGTGTGTTGCGTCCCGACATCGAGCCAAAGGCAACGGAAAATATCCCGCAAATGATTGCCATGATTGAAACCTTGATTCAAAACGGCAAGGCATATCCTGCCGCAAATGGCGACGTTTATTACGCCGTGCGAGAGTTTTCCGCTTACGGCCAATTATCGGGCAAATCGCTGGATGACCTGCGCGCAGGCGAACGTGTGGAAGTGGACGGTTTCAAACGCGATCCGCTTGATTTTGTATTGTGGAAAGCGGCCAAAGCAGGCGAACCTGCATGGGAAAGCCCTTGGGGTAACGGCCGTCCGGGTTGGCATATTGAATGCTCTGCCATGAGTGAAAACCTGTTCGGCGATACTTTCGATATTCACGGCGGCGGCGCGGACTTGCAGTTCCCGCACCATGAAAATGAAATCGCCCAAAGCGTCGGTGCCAGCGGTCATACCTGCGGCCACGACCACGCGCAAACCCACCACGGTCAAAGCATCGCCAGCCACGTCAAATACTGGCTGCACAACGGCTTTATCCGCGTGGATGGCGAAAAAATGTCCAAATCGTTGGGCAACTTCTTCACCATCCGCGAAGTGTTGAAACAATACGACCCTGAAGTCGTGCGTTTCTTCATCCTGCGCGCCCACTACCGCAGCCCGTTGAACTACTCGGATGCGCATTTGGACGACGCAAAAGGTGCGCTGACCCGCCTGTACACTACGTTGAAAAACACTCCTGCCGTTGCGTTCGAATTGTCTGAAAATGCCAATGACTACACCCGCCGCTTCTACGCCGCCATGAACGACGATTTCGGTACGGTCGAAGCGGTTGCCGTGTTGTTTGAACTGGCAGGCGAAGTGAACAAAACAAATGATGCGCACCTCGCCAGCTGCCTGAAAGCTTTGGGTGGCATCATCGGCCTGTTGCAACGTGATCCGATTGAGTTTCTGCAAGGCGGCGCGGTTTCAGACGGCCTCTCCAACGAAGAAATCGAAGACTTAATCGCCCGCCGCAAACAGGCACGCGCGGATAAAAACTGGGCGGAATCCGACCGTATCCGCGACCTTCTGAACGAACACAAAATCATTCTGGAAGACAACGCCGGCGGTACGACTTGGCGGCGCGGCTAATTTGATTTGATATAAAAAGGTCGTCTGAAAACATTTTCAGACGACCTTTTTATATCTGGTTGAAAACCGTGATGTGTGTACTTAATCTTCTAACAGGTTCTTCTTGATGACCGCAGGATTCCCAGCAGCGACGCAATACGGCAGCACATCTTTAGTTACCACAGCCCCTGCGCCGATAACCGCTCCTTTGCCTACTCGGACACCGCCCATAATAATCGCGCGCCGTCCGATCCAAACATCATCCTCAATCACAATCGGAGACCTTTGCAAAAAAGCCCTTCCCCAACAGCCGAAATCCAAACACAGGTTTTCGGCTGTTTTTGTTTCAAATATCCACTGATTCTACTCAAATACCCCCTTAATCCCCCTTGGATACCCGATAATCAGGCATCCGGCCGCCTTTTAGGCGGAAACAGGCGCACTTAGCCTGTTGGCGGCTTTCAAAAGGTTCAAACACATCGCCTTCAGATGGCTTTGTGCACTCACTTTAATCAGTCCGAAGTAGGCTGCCCGGGCGTAGCGGAATTTACGGTGCAGC